>NZ_NBCN01000040.1:0-41900 GCF_002099185.1 Streptomyces sp. CB03238
GCTGCGGGCGCGGGCGATGCGGGCGGGCGGGGGCTGCGAGCCCGAGGCCGACGCGGGCGCGGCAAGCCCGGGGCGGGACGGGGTCCGCTCGCCGCGACCGGGACCGAAGGTTGGGGGTGGCCGCGCGGGCGGGGGCGAGCGCCGTGGCGTGGCGCTGCAGGCTCGGGGCGGGCTGCGGGCCCGGGCGCTGCGGGCGCGGCTGCGGGCTGCGGGCTGCGGGCTGCGGGCCCGAGGCTGCCGACGCGAGGCTGCCGACGCGAGCGCGGGGCAAGCCTAGGGGGACGGGGTCCGGTCGCCGCGAGCGCGGCCGAAGGCCGGGGGTGGGCCGCGCGCCACAGCCGGGCACCGCTGGCCCGTGCACTGCGGGGCCCGAGGCCCGGCGCGGGCACGGGCAAGCCCGGGGCGGGACGGGGCCCGCTCGCCGCGGCCGGGACCGAAGGTTGGGGGTGGCCGCGCGGGGGGGGCGAGCGCCGTGGCGTGGCGGTGCCGGCGCCAGGCCCGCCCCGGGCGCCGGCCGGCCCACGTGGGGGCGGCGGCGCCCGGTGGGGGCGTGGGTCAGGCGCCGAAGGCCTTGGACTTGCCCTTCGCCGGCTTGGCACCGGCCAGCAGGTGCGGCGGGACGAGGTCGCGGGCGGGCTCGCTGTAACCGACCGAGACGATCTTGTCGCCCTGGTAGGTGAACGTGGTGAGGGACGCGAGCGTGCACTGCCGGCGGCGCGGGTCGTGCCACAGCCGCCGCCGCTCGACGAAGCTCCGGACGATCCAGATCGGCAGCTGGTGGCTGACGCACACCGCCTCATGGCCGCGTGCCGCGTCCCGCGCCGCGTTCAGGGCGCCCATCATCCGGACGACCTGGTCGATGTACGGCTCGCCCCAGGACGGCCGGAACGGGTTGGTCAGGTGCCGCCAGTTGGCCGGCCGGCGCAGCGCGCCGTCGCCCACGCCGAACGTCTTGCCCTCGAAGACGTTGCCCGCCTCGATCAGCCGCTCGTCGGTGGCGAGGTCCAGACCGTGCGACTTGGCGATCGGCTGGGCGGTCTCCTGAGCGCGCTCCAGCGGTGAGGAAACGACGTAGCTGACGTCCCGGCCCGCCAGGTGCTCGGCGACCCGGTCGGCCATCTGCCGGCCGAGCTCGGACAGGTGGTAGCCCGCCCGGCGCCCGTACAGGATCCCGTCCGGGTTGTGCACCTCACCGTGGCGCATCAGGTGGACGACGGTGATCTCGTCGTTGCCGGAGGTGCTCATGCCGTGGCCTCCGCGGCGGCGCGGGCGGCGGCCGGCAGCGCGGCGGCGATGCGCTCGATCGCGCGCTCGTCGTGCGCCGTGGAAACGAACCACGACTCGTACGCGGACGGCGGCAGGTAGACCCCCTGCGCCAGCATCGAGTGGAAGAACGCGGTGAAGCGGAACGCCTCCTGCTTCTTCGCGTCGTCGTAGTTCACGACCTCGGCGTCGGTGAAGAAGACCGAGAACATGTTGCTCGCCGTCTGGAGGCGGTGCGCCACGCCCTCCTTGGCCAGCGCCTGGGTCACCAGGCCCTGGATCTCGCGCGAGACGGCGTCCACCTTCTCGTACGCCGCGTCGTCGAGCAGCCGCAGCTGCGCCAGGCCGGCGGCGGTGGCGACCGGGTTCCCGGACAGGGTGCCCGCCTGGTAGACGGGGCCGGCCGGGGCCAGGTGGGCCATCACGTCGGCGCGGCCGCCGAACGCGGCGGCCGGGAAGCCACCGCCCATGACCTTGCCGAAGGTCATCAGGTCGGGCGCGACGCCGTCGACGCCGTACCAGCCGGCCTTCGACGTACGGAAGCCGGTCATGACCTCGTCGGAGATGTACAGGGCGCCGTTCGTGGCGCAGATCTCCTTCAGACCGGCGTTGAAGCCGTCGCGGGGCGGGACCACACCCATGTTGCCGGGCGACGCCTCGGTGATCACACAGGCGATCTCGCCGGGGTGCGCGGCGAACGCCTGGCGTACGGCGTCGAGGTCGTTGTACGGCAGGACGATCGTGTCGCCCGCCTGGGCGCCGGTGACGCCGGGCGTGTCGGGCAACCCGAAGGTGGCGACGCCGGAGCCGGCGGCGGCCAGCAGCGCGTCCACGTGCCCGTGGTAGCAGCCGGCGAACTTGATCACCTTCGCGCGGCCGGTGAAGCCGCGGGCGAGGCGGATCGCGGACATCGTCGCCTCGGTGCCGGACGACACCAGACGTACCTGCTCGACGGGCTCGATCCGGGCCACGATCTCCTCGGCGAGCGCGACCTCGCCCTCCCCGGGCGTACCGAAGGAGGTGCCACGGGAGACGGCCTCCTGGACGGCGGCGATCACCTCGGGGTGCGCGTGGCCGAGGATCATCGGCCCCCACGAGCAGACGAGATCGACGTACTCACGCCCGTCCGCGTCCGTGAGGTACGGACCCGTACCGGACACCATGAACCGGGGCGTACCGCCCACGGCCCGGAAGGCCCGTACGGGAGAGTTCACGCCGCCGGGCGTCACGAGGGACGCGCGGTCGAAAAGCGTCTGTGAGACTGGGGCTTCGTATGAATACGGCACGTTGGTCCTGACCTGCGAGAACGAGTTGACGGCAGCAATGCTCGGGCATGGCGGCCGGCGCGAAGGAGTGGGCCTTCCTTGAACGGCCTGCCTGCCCGCGACGTTGTTTACGACGAGGCGCCGGACCTCCGGGTCTGCGAAACTGGGGCGTCATAGGGAATGCTCACGGAATCCATGGTGTCAGAGGCCCGGACGTTCTTGCGGACAGGTGTTTCACCGCACGTCCGCGGGGGAGGTCACTGTCACGATGATCGGGTTGCGCGGCGGGGGCTGTGTTAC
The DNA here is from genome assembly GCF_002099185.1 of Streptomyces sp. CB03238. Classification (NCBI taxonomy): domain Bacteria; kingdom Bacillati; phylum Actinomycetota; class Actinomycetes; order Kitasatosporales; family Streptomycetaceae; genus Streptomyces; species Streptomyces sp. CB03238. Next base: position 2,829 of record NZ_NBCN01000040.1, read on the forward strand.
CTAAAAAGCAGTCGGGTGGAGATATGCATCGCGGTGGCGGACTGGGCGAGGGGACCGACGACCTGGGACCCGAGCCTGCCCGGCGGGGGAAGCACCGGCGCGAGCAGGACAAAGCCTCGCAGGACAGAGCCTCCTTGGGGCCGATGGGCGGCGGAAGCGGGGGTGGCCGGGGCATGGGGGTGACGTACAAGTACTTCGGCGCGCCCAATGGTGCGACCGCCGCCCGCGTACCGATCTCGATGCGGCCCGAGGAATTGGGCGGCGACGAACTCGGTATGGGCGGCATGTTCACCAAGATCAAACCGGAGACCATAGCCGCGATGGTGCTCACCGGCATCCAGGGCATGCCCCTGCACAAGGTGCCGCCGCTGGAGCTGGTGGTGCTGCACCCCGACTACGCGGTGGTGAAGCTGCCGATGACGGTGGTCGACCCGCTGCGCGGCATCGGCGAGGAATCGGTGGGCGCGGCGGCGTTCATCTGGTCGACGGTCCCCGACCGTGGCGGGCCGCGGGACGCGTTCAACGTGTACCAGCTGCTGCACGAGTGGCAGGACTTCTCGGTGCGGCTGCACGAGGCGGGGCATCAGCCGTACTGCCTGGTGTGGCCCTGAGCACATGGGCAGCGGAGTGTCGCCGGTACGGCTCGAGGCGTGGTCGGAGCGGGACTTCGACCTGCTGCGGGCGGTCAACGCGCCCGCGTTGATGGCCCACCTGGGCGGGCCGGAGACGGCGGAGCAGCTGGTCAAGCGGCACCAGCGGTACGTGGACCTGAGCGCGGACCGCACGGGGGCCGGGCGAATGTTCCGGATCGTGCTGGAGCCGGAGGGCGTCCCGGTGGGCGTGATCGGCTTCTGGGAGCAGACCTGGGACGGGACGCGGGTGTACGAGACCGGGTGGACGGTTCTGGGCGGCTTCCAGGGGCGGGGCGTCGCGACGGCGGCGACGGTGGCCGTGGCGGAGCGGGCCCGGGCGGCGCGCAAGCACCGGTATCTGCACGCGTTCCCGGCCGTGGACAACGGCCCGTCGAACGCGGTGTGCCGGAAGGCGGGGTTCGAGCTGCTCGGTGAGCGGGACTTCGAGTACCCGCCGGGGCACCTGCTGCGGAGCAACGACTGGCGGCTGGACCTGGAAGCGGCCGGTCCAGGCTCGCGCTAACGGCTTAGGCTCAGGCAACCATTAGGCGCTGTTCGGCGCGCCAGCGCTGCCCGGCGCCTGGGTGCCGGCCGACGGAGGGGGCTCCCTTGCTGCTGGCTCACATCAGCGACCTGCATCTCGACGGCACCGAGCGCGTGACGGAGCGGACGGCCCGCGTCGTCGCGTACCTGAACGGGCTCACCCGGCGGCCGGACGCGGTGCTGGTCGCGGGTGACATCGCGGAGCACGGCACCCCCGGGGAGTACGCGGAGGCGGCGCGGCTGCTGGACGCCCTGGACGCGCCCGTGTTCACCTGCCCCGGCAACCACGACGACCGCGCCGCGTACCGCAAGGTGCTGCTGGGCGAGCCGGAGACCACCGGGCCGGTCAACCGGCTGCACCACGTGGCCGGGCACGCGCTGCTGCTCTGCGACTCGACGATCCCGGGCGAGGACGCGGGCCTCCTCGACGACGAAACGCTCGACTGGCTGGCGCGCGCGCTCGACGAGCTGGGCGACACCCCGGCGATCCCGGCGTTCCACCACCCGCCCGCGCTGCTCCACCACCCGTACGTCGACTCCATGACCCTGACGAACGCGGACCGGCTCGCCGAGGTGCTGGAGGGGCGGCCCACCGTCCCGGCCGTCCTCACCGGCCACGCGCACACACCGGCGGCCACGACGTTCGCGGGACGCCCGCTCCTGGTGGCGCCGGGTGTCGTGTCGACGCTGCGCCTGCCGTGGGAGAGCGGCGAGGGCCTGACGGACCGGGTGGCCCCGCCCGGGGTGGCGTTCCATGTGGTGGAAGGGGACGGGCGGGTGACGACGCACTTCAGGGTCGTGCCGTAGACGTACCCCGGGCGCCCCCGCCCGCAGGCGCCCCCGCCCGCAGGCGGCCCGACCCACGGGCGGCCCTGCCCACCGGCGGCCCCTCCCGCAGGCGCCCCCGCTCCGGCGAAATGATCTGGCTGGCCCGGCGGGCCCGGTGGCATGCTGGCGACGTGAACGGACCGGAGATCCACATCAGCTTCGCGCCCGGCCTTGGCCTCTTCGTCGCCGCCCCGCGCCGCGCCGGGCGTTCCGTCGTGGTCACCGACGGGGCGTCCACGCTCGGCCACGTCGTCGAGTCGCTCGGCGTGCCCCTCACGGAGGCGGGCCTGCTGCTGGTCGACGGCCGCCCGGTCACGCCCGCGCACATCCCGGCCGCGGGCGAGCACGTCCAGGTGCTCGGCATCGAGCGCCCGCAGCCGGTGCCGGGCGCGCCGCTCAGGTTCCTGCTGGACGTTCACCTCGGGACGCTGGCGCGGCGGTTGCGGCTGCTCGGCGTCGACGCGGCGTACGAGAGCGAGGACATCGGCGACGCGGCGCTGGCCACGTGGTCGGCGAAGGAACGGCGCGTGATGCTCTCGCGCGACCGGGGGCTGCTGCGGCGCCGCGAGCTGTGGGCCGGGGCGTACGTCTACAGCGACCGGCCGGACGACCAACTGCGGGACGTGCTGGAACGGTTCGCCCCGCCACTGGCGCCGTGGACGCGGTGCACGGCCTGCAACGGCCCGCTGGCGGACGCCGACAAGGACGCGGTGCGCGACCAGTTGGAGCAGGGCACGCAGCGCACGTACGACGTCTTCGCGAGGTGCACCGAGTGCGGCCGGGTGTACTGGCGCGGCGCGCACCACTCCCGCCTGGAGGCCATCGTCGAGGACGCGCTGCGCGAATTCGGCGACGCGGCCGCCTAGAGGCCCTGTCCGGCCGCCCGCCGGTCAATGCCGGTCAATGCCGGTCAAGGCCGGTCGGCGGTCAGATACCGCTGGATCGTGGGGCTGAGCCAGGCGATCACCTCCTCGCGCGACATGTCGACGGCGGGCGGCAGCCGCAGCACGTACCGGGCCAGCGCCATGCCGAGTATCTGCGAGGCGGCGAGGGCGGCGCGGCGTGGGGCGTCGGCCGGGTCGGGGCAGACGCCGGCCGCTATCGGGCCCAGCTGCGCCTTGAAGACCGCGCGCATGCGCTCGGCGCCCGCGGCGTTGGTGACGCCGACCCGCAGCACGCCGGTCAGCACGTCGTCTTGCTCCCAGCGGTCGAGGAAGTGCGCGACGAGGACGGCGCCGATGTGCTGTGCGGGCTGCGCTCCGAGCGGGGGGAGGCGCAGGTCGATCTCGGAGGCGGCGGCGAAGAGCCCCTCCTTGTTGCCGTAGTACCGCATCACCATCGACGGGTCGATCCCCGCGTCGCGCGCGATGGCGCGGATGGTGGCGCGCTCGTAGCCATCGGCGGCGAACCGCTCCCGGGCCGCCTCGAGGATGGCGGCGCGGGTGGTGTCGGAGCGGCGGGGGGTCGTCATGCCAACAACTGTAGGCCAACAACCGTTGACACGCCAGAGCCGACGGGTCTACCGTTGCCAACAAGCGTTGACCAACAGATGTTGACCCATCCACCGTTGGCACCCAGGAGGCAGCCATGAACGGCACGGCCGGCACGGAGTTCGACGTCATCGTGGTGGGCGCGGGGCCCACCGGACTGCTGCTCGCCGGCGACCTCGCCGCCGCGGGCGTGAACGTCACGGTCGTCGAGCGCCGACCGCACGAGATCAGCAACATGACGCGCGCGTTCGGCGTCCACGCCCGCACCCTGGAACTGCTCGACGCCCGGGACCTGGCGGACGAGCTGGTCCACAAGGGCACCCCCGTCACCCGGCTGCGGTTCTTCCGCAAGCTGTCGCTCGACCTGTCCCGCCTCCACTCCCGCTTCCCCTTCCTGCTCATCACCCCGCAGTACGAGGTCGAGCGCCTGCTGGAGCGGCGCGCCGTCGCCGCGGGCGTCGACTTCAGGTACGGAACGGAGCTGCGCGCCCTGCACCAGGACGACGGCACGGTGACCGCCGAGGTCACCGGCGCGGACGGGACGCCGGGCACACTGCGGGCCCGCTACCTCGTCGGCACCGATGGCCACCGCAGCGCCGTGCGCCGCGAGCTGGGCCTGCCGTTCCCCGGCGGCGCGGTCATCCGCTCCATCGTGCTCGCCGACGTCCGCCTCGCCGAGGAACCCGGCGAGCTGCTCACGGTCAACGGCACCGGGGAGACGTTCGCCTTCATCGCGCCCTTCGGCGACGGCTGGTACCGGGTCATGGGCTGGAACCGCCACCGCCAGGTCCCCGACAGCGAGCCGGTCGGCCTCGACGAGGTGCGGGAGATCGCCCGGCTCGCCCTCGGCTCGGACTACGGCATGCACGACGCCCGCTGGATCTCCCGCTTCCACAGCGACGAGCGCCAGGTCCCCGCCTACCGGACGGGCCGCGTCTTCCTCGCCGGGGACGCGGCGCACGTCCACTCCCCGGCCGGCGGCCAGGGTATGAACACCGGCCTCCAGGACGCCGCTAACCTCTCCTGGAAGCTCGCCTCCGTCCTGCGCGGTGAAGCCCCCGACCCCGAGGCCCTGCTCGACAGCTACCACGCCGAGCGGCACCCCGTCGGCACGATGGTGCTGCGCAGCAGCGGCGCCCTGGTCCGCCTCGCCATGGCCCGCAACCCCTTCGAGCGCACGGCCCGCGCTCTCGGCGCCGCCTTCCTGAACGCGGTCCGTCCCGCGGCCACCAAGGCGATGGGCATGATCAGCGGCATCGGCATCGCCTACCGCGCCGAGCGCGGCGCCCACCCCCTGGCGGGCCGGCGCGCCCCGGACCTGGCGCTCACCGAGGGGCGGCTGTACGAACTGCTCCGCAAGGGCCAGTTCGTCCTCGTCGCCCCGCAAGGCGCCGCCCCCCAAGCGCCCGGAGTCCCCCTGCCCGGGCGGGTCATACGGGCGAGCTGGGCGAACAGCGCCCGCCAGGACACCGTCCTGGTCCGCCCCGACGGCTACATCGCCTGGGCGGCCGAGGCCTGACCCCCACCACACGCCGCCGCCCGCGCGGAACGCTGCTCCGCAGACCTGCCGGTAATCAGCTGGTTCCCCCGGCACCGCCGACGTCAGAAGACGTACGGGTCCCCCGTGGCCAGCACCAGCACCCGGTGGTCGTTGTCGGCCGGGTTCCGATCCGCCGCGCCGCCGTTCCACACGGTGGCCACCCGCGCCGTCAGCTCCTGCGGCGCGCCGGCCGTCCGCAGGCTGAGCGCCGTCTCGTGCCGCGTGCCGTCCGCCCGCAACGGCCCGGTGGAGCACAGCACCTCCCGCTCGCCGCCCCACACGCAGCCGGCCGGCAGGGCGTGGCCGGCGGCGAGCGGGACCGAGAAGGCCAGCCGCACGGTCGTGTCGTCGAGCCCCGACGGCCCGTGGTTCTCACTCAGCAGGACGACATCGAGCCGCCCGTCCCAGAGCGTCACATGGCCGTGGTGCGCCACATCCGCCTCGGGTCCGGCCATCCCGTCACCGACCGCCCCGGCAGCCCCACCCACACCCACCACCGTCGCCACGGCGACGGACACCACCAGCAGAGCCCTGCACATCGCAACCATGTCCGGAACATACCGATATGACCGGTCGCTATGCGTCTCCCCCGCCGCTCCGGAGGGATCTTCGTGGCCGCCTATGCTGGCCGCGTACCGGCCGTTCGATCACCCGCGCGAGGAGTACCGCCATGACCGCCGCCACCCCCGCCGGCTCCCCCGCCACCCCCGCCGCCCCCGTCGCCGTCGTCACCGGAGCGAGCAGCGGTATCGGCGCCGCCACGGCACGCCGGCTCGCCGAGGCGGGCCACCATGTCGTGCTCACCGCCCGCCGCAAGGACCGTATCGAGGCCCTCGCCGCCGAGCTCACCGCCGCCGGCCACCGGGCCACGGCGTACGCCCTCGACGTCACCGACCGCCCGGCCGTCGACGCCTTCGCGGCCGGCCTGGAGCGTTGCGACGTGCTGGTCAACAACGCGGGCGGCGCCCTCGGCGCGGACCCCGTCGCCACCGGCGACCCCGCCGACTGGCGCCGGATGTACGAGGTCAACGTGATCGGCACGCTCCACATGACCCAGGCCCTGCTGCCCGCCCTCACCGCGAGCGGCGCCGGCACGGTGGTCGTCGTCTCCTCCACCGCCGCCCACGCCACCTACGAGGGCGGCGCCGGCTACGTCGCCGCCAAGAACGGCGCCCGCGTCCTGGCCGAGACCCTCCGCCTGGAAATCCTCGGCACCCCGGTCCGCGTGATCGAGATCGCCCCCGGCCTGGTCAAGACCGACGAGTTCGCCACGACCCGCTTCCGCGGCGACACCGAGAAGGCGGCCAAGGTCTACGCGGGCGTCCCCGACCCCCTCAGCGCCGATGACGTCGCCGACACCATCAGCTGGGCGGTCGCCCGCCCCGCCCACGTCAACATCGACCTGCTGGTGGTGCGCCCCCGCGCCCAGGCCTCCAACACCAAGGTCCACCGCGAGACGTGACGACCACCAAGCCACGAGCTCACCAGTTCGAGTGACACAACACCGTTCCAGCACCGCAACCCACTGCCGTCTTCGAGTATTCGTTCATGACGTTCATGAACCTCACAGACCCCAACTACGCCTACATGTTCGGCTTCTTGCAGGCGGACGGTCATCTCACGAGCGGACCGGGCCGCAAGGGCCAGCTCTCGGTGGAGATCAACTATCGCGACGCCCACATCCTCACCGAATTCCAGCAGTTGACCCCATACAACAGCTCGATCAGCGAGCGCACTCGGGCCACCAACTTCTCGGAGTCCCATCGCAGTGCGACGTGGAGGCTGTGGTCGTTCGAAGCGCGCGAGACACTCATTGAGCTCGGACTCCCCAGTGGCCCGAAATCACGGCGCATCACTCCTCCCCGCGTATCCTTCTCTCGAGCGGACTACCTGCGCGGCATCATCGACGCCGACGGCTCCGTCGGTTTCACAGCCGACGGCCTCCCGTTCGTGAGCCTCACAACAAGCAGCACAGCCATTGCCGCCTATCTGTGCCATTACGTGAAGCGCGCCCTTGGTATCCAGCGCCTGGCAGGGCGGAACGCAAGGGACAACGTCTACAACGTGATGTACGCCCGCGAGGCAGCCGTCGCCGTAGCGCAGCACCTCTACCCTCCAGAGGGGCTTGCCCTCGTTCGAAAGCGGGCCGCCGCCGACGAGGTCGCCACGTGGATTCGGCCGGAACACATGGGTTCGGCCCGCTCACGCCGGACGTGGACTCCCATGGAGGACCGCGTTCTACTCGAAGCGCCAAACCTCAGCGAAGCAGCCAGCCAACTTGCTCGGTCCTACCGCTCGTGCCAGATCCGACGCTGGCGGTTGCTGCAACGCCCCGCATCACCCTCTTGAAGCCGTGCAAACAGCAGGACACGTCTCGTCGTGCATGCCGCGCCCGACCGGAATGGCCTGCTCGATCTTCGAGCGCAGCCGCGACAGGTCGCCGGGCAGGTCGTTCGCCGCGTCTTCACCGCCGACATGTCGCAGCCGATGTCCACCCCGACCGCCGCCGGGCAGACCGCTCCACCGTCGAAGGATCGGTCCACATCCGGATCGGGACCTCGCCCCCGGCACCTCTACATACGACATAGTTCCCAATCCCCCTGAAAAGCCTGAAAGCGCAAAAACCGGCTCCAAGGTCCGCGAAAGAGACGGCGGACCGGCATCGACGGCGGCGCGTGCGATACACATTGTGTCCATCGACCGGCGACGAGCGGCAACCCGTTTTCGCCGCACCGGCCGCGCCGGCCGTACCGACCGGCACCAGAGCGAAAGGAGCCCGGGACCGTGCAGCGAAGGGCGTACGTACCCGGTGTGGCCGCACTCCTCGCGGCGCTCACCGTCGGCGTCACCGGCCTCGCCGGGTGCAGCGCCGGCTCCGGACCCGACGGCGCCACCACCGACTCCAAGGCGGGCGGCCCCGCGGACACCGCCGTCCAGCCGGGCAAGTACCGCACGCTCCTGGAGCCCTGCGGCTCCGTCCAGCGCTCCACGCTCAAGGACCTCCTCCCCGGCGCCGCCCAGCTGCCCGAGGAACAGCGCGAGCGGGTCTACCGCGGCACCCCCTCCGCCACGTACGACACCGACCGCCGCGCCGGCTGCAGCTGGAAGACCGACGGCCCGGACGCCTCCCACCAGCTGACCCTCGACTTCGAGCGTGTCGTGTCCTACGACCCCACCGTCAGTGACGACGACCGCGCCCAGCAGGTCTACGCGGAGAAGGAAACCGCCGCCGGCCTGCCCTCCCAGGGCCCCGCCCCCGCCGCCGGCACGGCCCAGCAGGCGCCGCCCGCCACCGGCCCCACCGCGAATCCCACCGCGAAGGCGACCACCCCCTCCGCCACCACCACCCCCACCGGGAGCGCCGGCACCCCCGAGGGCCTGGAACCGCGCGTGCTGGCCGACCTCGCCGACGCGGCGTTCCTCGACGACGTCCTCACCCGCGCCGGTTCGACCGCCCAGCACCGCACCGTGAGCGTGGTGTTCCGCACATCGAACGTCATCGTGACCATCCGGTACGGCGAGCAGCCCGCCCGCGTCACCGAGGTGCCGGACAGCAAGGAACTGCAGGAAAAGGCCCAGGGTCTGGCCCGTAACCTCGCCGAGCGGTTCGAGGAGTAGCCACCCCGGGGCCGTCCCGGGACGCCCCCGGGCCGGGCCCGGGACACCGCCGGGACGCCCCCGCGGACGTACCGACTCGGGCTACCGTGTCCGGACCGCCGGACCGTACGACAAGCGACTGAAGGAACCATGCACCGATCAGCCCCGCGACTCACCCGCATACTCGCCTGCGCAGCCGTACCGGTGATGCTCGTCGTCGCCGGCTGCTCGTCGGACTCCGACAGCAAGAGCGACGCGGCCGCGCAGTCGCCGTCCACCGCCTCCTCGCCGCAGGCCGCCGTGAAGCCCAAGCCGACCGTCGCGCCCGCGAAGTACACCCAGCTGCCCGAAGCCTGCAAGGCGATCACCGGGAAGACCATCGAGGACCTGGTGCCGGAGGTGAAGAACGAGAAGGGCACGCCAGGCAAGTCCAGCGACACCGCCAGCCGCGGCAGCTGCGCCTGGAACGGCCTGGACGACAACGGCGTCAAGGGCTCGCAGTACCGCTGGCTCGACATCTCCCTCCTCCGGTACGACTCCGACCCCTCGCTCGGCAGCGCCGAGCAGCGCGCGCAGGAGAACTACACCAAGGAGGTCGCCAAGGTGAAGGCGACCGAGGGCGCCACCAGCGTCAAGACCTCCCCCGCGGCGGGCGTCGGCAATGAGGCGACGGCCCTCAGCTACGGCTTGAAGAAGACCGACGAGGACTTCAAGTACGCGGCGATCGTGACCCGTACGGAGAACGTGCTCATCACCGTCTCCTACAACGGCGCGGGCTACGCCGGTGCCAAGACCCCGACCCCCTCGGACCTGATGGAGGACGCGGTCAAGGCCTCCAAGGAGGCGGTGGCCGCGGTCGCGGCGGCCAACAAGTAGCAACAGGCGGCAACCACCTGGCACATACATGCGGAGCCCGGACCTCCCCCGAGGACCGGGCTCCGCACACGTGTGCCAGGCTTTGCCCGCCAGACTCGTCAACGGGAGGGGATCGCGGGTGGCCGCGATGCAGCTGACACGCACGCACCGCATACTCATCGGCGTCGTCATCACCGGTGCGGTGATCATTGCCGGAATCGGTTTCGCCGGCTCGTACGCGGCGGTGCGCGAGCTCGCCGAGAAGAAGGGCTTCGGCGACTTCTCGATCGTCTTCCCCATCGGCATCGACGCCGGCATCTGTGTGCTGCTGGCCCTCGACCTGCTGCTGACCTGGCTGCGCATCCCCTTCCCGCTGCTGCGCCAGACGGCCTGGCTGCTGACCGCCGCGACGATCGCGTTCAACGGCGCGGCGTCCTGGCCCGACCCGCTCGGCGTGGGCATGCACGCGGTGATCCCGGTCCTGTTCGTGGTCGCGGTGGAGGCCGCGCGGCACGCCATCGGCCGGATCGCCGACATCACGGCCGACAAGCACATGGAGGGCGTACGCCTCACCCGGTGGCTGCTCTCGCCCGTACCCACCTTCCGGCTCTGGCGCCGGATGAAGCTGTGGGAGCTGCGCTCGTACGAGCAGGTCATCAAGCTCGAACAGGACCGGCTGATCTACCAGGCGCGCCTCCAGGCCCGCTTCGGCCGCGCGTGGCGCCGCAAGGCCCCGGTGGAGGCGCTGATGCCGCTGCGGCTGGCGAAGTACGGGGTGCCGCTCGCCGAGACGGCCCCGGCGGGCCTTGCGGCGGCGGGCATCGAGCCGGTGCTGCTGCCGCCGAACCCGGTGCGGCTGGAGAAGGCGGTGCCCGAGCTGGAGCTGCCCCAGGGCGAGGCCCACCAGCACGGGACGCCCGACGACCGGGACCAGCCCGTAGCCCACGCCCACCCGCAGCCCCAGCCGGAGCCCCAGCCCCAGCCCGGAAACCGGCCCGAGCCCGACCCCGAGCCGCACCCCGAGTCCCAGCTCCCCGGCAACCACGTCAGCCCCTGGTTCGCCGCCCCCCAGCTGCCCCAGGACGCCTACGAGCGCGCCTACGCCCCCACCTACGTCGAGGGCCTGGAGCCCACCCCGGTCCGCGTCCCGCCGGGCCCCGACGGCGGCGACGAGCCGACGCCCGCCGAGACCTCCGGGCCGGCCGAGACCGCCGAGCTCGCCGACCCGGACGCCGAGGAGTTCAGCCGCCTCGCGTACCCGGTGTTCAAGCAGTACGTCGACGAGAACAACGACTGGCCGAGCGTGGACGTCATCGACATCCACCTCGCCGACGGCTACGGCATCCGCCACCCGCTCAGCGCGGTCCTGCTGCGCCGCCTGCTGCCCGAGTTCAAGAACCGCTACCAGGCGGAGCTCGCCGCCGAGCACATCGCGTAACCGCCCGCCACGGGGCTCAGCGCCTGCCGCGGACCTTCGCCGTCTCCCCGTACACGGCGAGGACCGCGCCGAGCACCGCGATCACGGCGTACCCGGCCGTCGGGATCTCCCACCACTTGTGGAGCAGGCCCCAGGGCCCGTCCCCGAAGGTCCGTCCGGCGACGCCCAGCGCGCCCTGTATGCCGGTGACCCACCCGATGACTGCCACGATCTCCCTCATGGCTCCACGCTCTCGCGCCCCGCGCCCGCGATCGTCCTGCGCCGGACGGAGACCCGGGTCATCCGAAGGATGCAGAAACGCCGGGAGGGCCCTCACCCCCGGGTGAGAGCCCTCCGGCCGGCAAGCGGCGCGGATTACGCGCCGAGCAGCTTGCGCACCCGGTCCGCGCCCACCGCCAGCAGCAGCGTGGGCAGCCGCGGCCCGGTGTCCCGGCTGACGAGCAGCCGGTACAGCAGGGCGAAGAAGGTGCGCTGGGCGACCTTCAGCTCCGGCGTCGGCTTGGCCTCCGGGTCGAGCCCGGCCATCACCTTCGGCACGCCGTAGACGAGCGTGGTCAGCCCGTCCAGCGACCAGTGGCTGTCCAGGCCCTCCAGCAGCAGCCGCAGCGACTCGCGCCCCTCCTCGTCCAGCGAACCGAGCAGCTCGGTGTCCGGCTCGGAGCGGACGATGGTGCGCTGCTCCGCCGGAACCTGGGTGGAGATCCAGTTCTCGGCGCGGTCCAGCCGCGGCCGCGCCTCGTCGAGCGAGGTCAGCGGGTCGGCCGGGTCGAGCTCGCTGAGGATGCGCAGCGTCTGCTCGTCGTGCCCGGCGGTGATGTCCACGACCGAGGCGAGCGTGCGGTACGGCAGCGGGCGCGGCGTACGCGGCAGCTCACCGGCCGCCGTGCGCACCGCGCGGGAGTGGGCGGCGGCGTCGGCCGGCAGCACGCTGCCGTCGGCGACCTTGGCCTCGAGCTTGTCCCACTCGTCGTACAGCCGCTGGATCTCCTGGTCGAAGGCGATCTTGAAGGCCTGGTTGGGCTTGCGGCGGGCGTAGAGCCAGCGCAGCAGCGGCGCCTCCATGATCTGCAGCGCGTCGGCCGGGGTCGGCACACCGCCCTTGGAGGACGACATCTTCGCCATGCCCGAGATGCCCACGAACGCGTACATGGGCCCGATCGGCTGGACGCCGTCGAAGACCTCGCGCACGATCTGCCCGCCCACGACGAACGACGACCCGGGCGACGAATGGTCGACACCGCTCGGCTCGAAGATGACCCCTTCGTACGCCCAGCGCATCGGCCAGTCGACCTTCCAGACCAGCTTGCCCCGGTTGAACTCGCTCAGCTTCACCGTCTCGGAGAAGCCGCAGGCGCAGCTGTAGGCAAGCTCCGTCGACTCGTCGTCGTAGGAGGTGACGGTGGTCAGGTCCTTGCCGCACTGCCCGCAGTACGGCTTGTACGGGAAGTAGCCCCCGGCGCCGCCGGAGCCGTCGTCCTCGCTCGCCGCGCCGGAGCCCTCCTCGGCCACCAGCTCGGCCTCGTCGACCGGCTTCTGCTGCTGCTTCTTCGGCTTGCCGGTCGCCTTGTCCTTCGTCCGGTACCGGTCGAGGATCGCGTCGATCGTCCCCCGGTGCCGCATCGCGTGCAGGATCTGCTCGCGGTAGACCCCGGACGTGTACTGCTCGGTCTGGCTGATGCCGTCGTACTCGACGCCCAGCTCGGCCAGCGACTCGATCATCCCGGCCTTGAAGTGCTCCGCCCAGTTCGGGTACGGGGAGCCGTCCGGGGCGGGGACCGAGGTCAGCGGCTTGCCGATGTGCTCCTCCCACGAGCCGTCCACACCGGGGATGCCCACCGGCACCTTGCGGTACCGGTCGTAGTCGTCCCAGGAGATCAGGTGGCGCACCTCGTGCCCCCGCCGCCGGATCTCGTCGGCGACCAGGTGCGGGGTCATGACCTCGCGGAGGTTGCCCAGGTGGATCGGGCCCGACGGCGACAGGCCGGAGGCGACGACGACCGGTTTCCCAGGCGCACGTCGCTCCGATTCGGCGATGACCTCGTCCGCGAAACGGGAGACCCAGTCGGTCTCGGTGCTGCTCTGAGCCACGATCGGCACGTCCTTGATTCCTTGGGGTTCTCGAAGGCTGGCGTAAGACATTCTCCCAGACGGAACAACGTCCCCCGAGGTTGTCCACAGGCCGGGCAAAGCCCCGACAAAGAGCTTGCGGACCCATGGGACACTTGACAACCGGAATAGGCATTCACCACCACGACAGGAACGGAAGCTCATGGCCTCGGTCCCTTCCCTCGCTTCGACCGTGCAGCAGCGCCTCGCGGACGCCCTGACGGCAGCCCTGCCGGAGGCCGGCTCCGCCGACCCGCTGCTGCGACGAAGCGACCGGGCCGACTTCCAGGCCAACGGCATCCTGGCGCTGGCGAAGAAGCTCAAGGGGAACCCGCGCGAGCTGGCGACCAAGGTCGTCGAGGCCATCCCGGCCAATGACGTCCTCAAGGACATCGAGGTCTCCGGCCCCGGCTTCCTCAACATCACCATCACCGACAAGGCGATCACCGAGACCCTCGCCGCCCGCGCCGCCGACGAGCGCCTCGGCGTTCCGTACGCGTCGGGCGCCGGCACCACGGTCATCGACTACGCCCAGCCGAACGTGGCGAAGGAGATGCACGTCGGGCACCTCCGCTCCGCCGTCATCGGCGACGCCATGGTCAAGATCATGGAGTTCGCGGGCGAGAAGGTGATCCGCCGCCACCACATCGGCGACTGGGGCACCCAGTTCGGCATGCTCATCCAGTACCTGATCGAGCACCCGCACGAGCTGGACCACAAGGACGCGCACGTCTCCGGCGAGGAGGCGATGTCCAACCTCAACCGCCTCTACAAGGCGGCCCGGGCGCACTTCGACTCCGACGAGGAGTTCAAGGCGCGCTCGCGCGACCGTGTGGTGGCCCTCCAGTCGGGCGACGAGGAGACGCTCGCGCTGTGGCAGCGGTTCGTCGACGAGTCGAAGATCTACTTCTACTCGGTCTTCAACAAGCTGGACATGGAGATCAACGACCCGGACGTGGTCGGCGAGTCCGGCTACAACGACATGCTCGACGAGACGTGCCGCCTGCTGGAGGAGTCCGGTGTCGCGGTCCGCTCGGAGGGTGCCCTGTGCGTGTTCTTCGACGACGTGAAGGGCCCGGACGGCAACCCGGTCCCGCTGATCGTCAAGAAGTCCAACGGCGGCTACGGCTACGCGGCCACCGACCTGTCCGCGATCCGCGACCGTGTCCAGAACCTGGGCGCGGACACCCTGGTGTACGTGGTGGACGCCCGCCAGTCGCTCCACTTCAAGATGGTCTTCGAAACCGCCCGCCGCGCGGGCTGGCTCAACGACCAGGTCCACGCCGTCCAGCTCGCCTTCGGCACGGTCCTCGGCAAGGACGGCAAGCCGTTCAAGACCCGTGAGGGCGAGACGGTCCGGCTGGTCGACCTGCTGGACGAGGCGATCGACCGGGCGGCGGCCGTGGTCCGCGAGAAGGCCCAGGACCTGACCGAGGACGAGATCGCCGAGCGGGCCGCCCAGGTCGGCATCGGCGCGATCAAGTACGCCGACCTGTCCACGTCCGCGTCCCGGGACTACAAGTTCGACCTGGACCAGATGGTGTCGCTCAACGGCGACACGTCCGTCTACCTCCAGTACGCGTACGCCCGTATCAAGTCGATCATCCGCAAGGCCGGCGACTCCAAGCCGGCCGCCCACCCGGACATCGCCCTCGCCCCGGCCGAGCGCGCGCTGGGCCTGCACCTGGACCAGTTCGCCGAGACGCTGGCCGAGGTGGCGACCACGTACGAGCCGCACAAGCTGGCCGCGTACCTGTACCAGCTGGCGTCGCACCTGACGAAGTTCTACGACCAGTGCCCGGTCCTCAAGGCGGACACCCCCGAACAGGTCGAAAACCGCCTCTTCCTCATCGACCTGACCGCCCGCACGCTCCACCAGGGCATGGCCCTCCTCGGCATCCGTACGCCCGAGCGCCTCTGACCCGCACCCGACCACGAAGAGGGGGGCGTGCCGCATCCGGCACGCCCCCCTCTTCCGTTGCGGTGAGCGGTTCCGGCCACCTGTGACCCGCCTGCGCCCATGCGCCCCCCGTTGCGCCCGCCGCCGGGGGCGCGGGGCGGGACAGGATGCCAGCGCTGACCCGTCCGGCAGGAGGAACCGATGCACGGCATGACCAGCTTCGAGGACATCTACGACCGCCCCGACCCGCGCGCCTACTTCGCCCGGCTGGCGCCGCTGTCGTACGAGATCCCCCACCACGCCCAGGCCGTCTTCCGCCGCACCCTCGCCGAACGCGCCGAGCCCGGCCTCACCGTCCTCGACCTGTGCTGCTCGTACGGCATCAACGCCGCCCTGCTCAACCACGACCTGACCCTCGCCGACCTGTACGCCCACTACACGAGCCCAGAGGTCCGGCGCCTGACGAGCGCCGAACTCATCGAACGGGACAAGGACTTCTACGCCGCCAGGCGCCGCCCCGACGCCGTACGCGTCGTCGGCCTCGACATCGCCCAGGGCGCCCTCGACTACGCCCGCGCGGTCGGCATCCTCGACGGCGTCCACGCCGTCAACCTCGAAGAGCACGCCCCCACCCCCGCGCTGACGACCACGATGGCCGACGTCGGTCTCATCACCCTCACCGGCGGCGCCAGTTTCCTCAGCCGCCGCACCTTCGCCGCGCTGCTCGAATGCGCACGGCGCCCGGTCTGGGTGAGCGCCTTCGTCCTGCGGACGACGACCTACGCGCCCATCGCGTCCTGCCTCGCGGGCTTCGGCCTCACCACCCGCACGGACCCGGAACGCACCTATCCCCAACGCGTGTTCACGGGGCCGCAGGAGCGGCGTGCCGCCATCTCCGCCGTACGTCTCGCGGGCCTGGACCCCACGGGCTGGGAGGCGGACGGCCGCTACCACGCCGCCCTGTACGAGTCGCGTCCCTGAGCCGACTCGATTGTCAGTGGCGGCACTTAAGGTCGTTCCATGGTCATCAACCCGAACGCGCTGGGCCTGGACCTGCCGCCCGGCACCATGCGCGTCCAGCCCTCGCTCTGGTACGCGGACGAGCCCGCCACGCCCGACACCTGGGCACGTCTCCTGCCCGCCCGGGAAGCCGCCGGAATGCAGCCGTTGCTGCTCACCGAGACCCAGTACTTCCGCCCGAGCCAGGTGGCCGACCCCGACGACCACGACCCGGCCGCGACGCTGGCCGACCTGTGGGACGAACTGGCCCAAGAGGAGGACGCCGGCACCCTCACGCCCTTCTCCGCCACGTGGCCCGGCCTCGCACCGGCCTCCGACGGGGCCACCGACCCGGACGCCACAGCCGCCCACATCACGACCGAACTCCTTCACGACGACGACTGGTTGAAGGGCGCCCGCGGCGCACTGGTCCCGGCCCGCCGCAGCGCCGACATCCCTGCCGTCCTCGGCTGGTCCGGCGCCACGGCCCACACCGACGCCGTCCACCTCTCCACCGTCCTCCGCTCCTGGGAGGACCGGTTCGGCATACGGGTCGTGGGCCTGGGCGCCGACCTCCTCACCGTCTCCGTCGCGGCGCCGCCCCGCACCATGGCCGACGCCCTCGCCGTGGCGGCGGAGCACTACGCGTTCTGCCCCGACAACCTCTGGGACGGCTACGACACGCTCCGCGCCTACGCCGCCGAGGAGGTGCTCGACCGCCACGACTGGACGTTCTGGTGGGACTGACCGGCGCGCGGTGTCATCCGGGCCCGGCCCACAGGGAGTTGGAAGGAGTGGAGAGGCGCCACTTCCCCAGTTCGCCCCTGCTGATCCACAAGGAGTCACACATCCATGACCCGGATGAAGAAGTACGCGGTCGCCGTATCCGTGGCGGCCGCGCTGGTGGGAACACCGACCGTGGCGTACGCGGCGGCCGCACCCGTGGAGAAGACGTCCGAGCAGCACACCTCATCGATACGCGTGGTGGCACCGGGCGAACGCGTCAAGGCCGCACCCGGAGTGGAACTGTGGCTCACCGAGGAGGGCAAGCACTGGTCCACCCGCGACGGCGGTGAGAACTTCCGCAGCGTCGTCGACGGCAACCTGGACATGTCCAGGCCGGGCATCAGCCACCAGTCGGAATCCGACGGCCGGCACACCTTCCACTCCGGCGTCTACTACGGCACCAAGGACGCCACCCGCGTCACGCTCACCGACAAGGCCGGCAGAACCACCACCGCCGCCCTCGTGGAACTCCCCGGCAAGCCGGGCTGGGGCGCCTGGTACGTCACCACACGGGCCCACACGGCGGGCAGCCACACCATCACCCTCCACGACAACGCGGGCACGGTCCTCGCCGAACTGCCCGGCCACGACTTCTCCGACGCGTCCTGATCTCCGTTCCGATCCTGGTGGCAGGGCCCGACACGGGGCGGGCCCTGCCACCACACCCGCCGCCGAACGCGAGGACCCTCACCGTGCCCCAGGAGAACACCTCCGACTTCGCCGAGTACGCCACGGCGTCCTGGCCCCGCCTGGTGCGCACGGCCCAACTGCTCACCGGCGACTTCCACGAGGCGGAGGACCTGGTGCAGACGACGCTCGCCAAGCTCTACGCGCGCTGGCGGTGGATCCCCCGCGACGAGATCGACATGTACGTGCGGCGCGCCCTGGTCAACAACAACCTCAGCCGCCTCCGCAAGAGACGCGTCGTCCATCTGCTGATGCCGTTCCTCCCGGAGAAGGCCCACCGCTCGCACGCCGAGTCGGTCGAACAGCACACGGTTCTGTGGGAAGCGCTGGGGGACCTGTCCGCCCGCCAGCGGGCCGTGATGGTCCTGCGTTACTGGGAGGACCTGAGCGAGCAGGACATCGCCGACGTACTGAACTGCTCCGTCGGCACGGTCAAAACCCATGCCAGGCGCGGCCTGGAGGCGCTGCGTGCCCACGCCGCCCTCGCCGGCCACCCCCACGCCTCCCCCGGAGCGAAGCGATGAACCCCACAGAGGAAGCCCGGCTGCGCGAGGTGTTCGCCGACGCGGCCCACGGCATCACCCCCGGCCCCGTACCGCTCACGGCCGTCGAACGGGCGGGACGTGCCCGCCGCCGGCGGCGCACGGCGGGGCTGACGGCCTGCTGCGGCCTGCTGGTGGCCTCCTTGGCCGTCACCGCCCACCGGTTCGTCGCACCGGAACAACACCAGCCCGTGGTGACCCCGGCCTCACCGACGGCGAGCCCACCGCCCGCCCCGAGGAAACAACGCCCGGCCCCCACCCCGCCCAAGGTCGTGACACCGGGCGAACGCGTACAGGCCGCACCCGGAGTGGAACTGTGGCTCACCCAGGAGGGCAAGCACTGGTCCACCCCCGACAGCGGTGAGAACTTCCGCAGCGTCGCCGACGGCAACCTGGACATGACCAGGCCGGGCATCAGCCACCAGTCGGAATCCGACGGCCGACGCGCCTTCCACTCCGGCATCTACCACGGCACCAAGGAACCCGTCCGCATCGAACTCACCGACAAGGCCGGCAAAACCACCACCGCCACCCTCGTGGAACTCCCCGGCAAGCCGGGCTGGGGCGCCTGGTACGCGACCACGACGGACGACCCGGCCATCACGCTCTACGACAGCGTGGGCAACGTCCTCGCCGGTACGGGGCTCTAGCCGCGGCCGAGGCGCTGGGCGACCTCCGTCGCCCAGTAGGTGAGGATCATCTGCGCACCCGCCCGCTTGATCCCCGTCAGGGACTCCAGGATCGCCTTGTCCCGCTCGATCCAGCCCTTCTCCGCGGCGGCTTCGATCATCGCGTACTCACCGCTGATCTGGTACGCGGCGACCGGCACGTCCACCGCGTCCGCGACCTTCGCCAGCACGTCCAGATAGGGCCCGGCCGGCTTGACCATCACCATGTCGGCGCCCTCATCCAGATCCAGCGCCAGCTCACGCATGGACTCCCGCAGGTTGGCCGCGTCCTGCTGGTACGTCTTGCGGTCCCCCTTCAGGGACGACCCGACCGCCTCACGGAACGGCCCGTAGAACGCCGACGCGTACTTCGCCGTGTAGGCGAGCACCGCCACGTCCTCCTTGCCGATCGTGTCGAGCGCGTCCCGGATGACGCCGACCTGGCCGTCCATCATCCCGCTGGGCCCCACCACATGAACGCCCGCGTCCGCCTGCACCTGCGCCATCTCGGCGTACCGCTCCAGGGTCGCGTCATTGTCGACACGCCCCTCCTGATCCAGCACACCACAGTGCCCATGATCCGTGTACTCATCCAGACACAGATCCGACATCACAACGAGCTCGTCACCAACCTCGGCCCGCACATCCCGGATCGCGACCTGAAGAATCCCGTCCGGATCGGTCCCCGCCGTCCCGACCGCGTCCTTCTTCGCGTCCTCCGGCACCCCGAAGAGCATGATCCCGGAGACCCCGGCCTCGACCGCCTCCACGGCGGCCTTCCGCAGCGTGTCCCGCGTGTGCTGCACCACGCCGGGCATCGCCGAGATCGGCACCGGCTCGCTCACCCCCTCCCGCACGAACGCGGGCAGGATCAGATCGGCCGGGTGGAGCCGCGTCTCCGCGACCATCCGCCGCATCACGGGAGTCGTCCGCAGCCGCCGCGGCCGCGCACCGGGGAAGGATCCGTACGAAGTCATACGCCCACGCTACGCCCGCGCCACCCGTGCTCTTGCCGACAGCCTGCCGGACTCGCCGCCCCTCCGCCGCCCCGCCGCAGTCGCGCTCAGGCCGCCAAGGCCGTCCCGGAACGGCATTCGCGGCAGCACCCCGGCTCAGGCGAGCGGAACGCGCGGTCGCACGTGTCGCAGGTCTGGAACGGATGAGGCGGGGCGGCCTCGACGCCCAGGGTGTCCCCTGCGGGGAGCGGCGGAGGCAGCATCTCCCGCAGCCGGTGCCCGAGGAGCCCGGCCGGGCTGGTCATATCCACCGGCAGGCACGCGGTCAGGGTGCGGTGGACGGCGGCGGGGCTGGCACCGTTGTCGAACCACGCGGCCACGGCGGGGGCGAGGCGCCGTACCTCCCGTCCGGAGAGGGTGAGCCGGTCGTCGGTGCGGCGCAGACCCGCGAGGAGGGCGACAGCGGTGTCGTGGTGCTCGCCGCCGACCGCCTCGGCGGGTTCGGGCACGGCCACCACGACGGGCGCCGCCGCTGTCACCGATGACACCGGCGGTACGGGTTCCACCGGCGCGAGCGGCTCCGGAGGCCTGACCACGCCGAGCGCCGGGGCGTTGTAGGCGTAGGTACGGGTCACCATGCGGCCACTGGTCATGCGCTCCCGTACCCGTCGGATGTAGCCGTGCGCCTCCAGCTCACGCAGGGTCGAGGCGATCCGGTCGCGGCTCTCGGGGAACCTGGCGGCGAGGGTGCGGATGTCGATCGAGGCGCCTTCGGGCAGCGACAGGATGTGGGTGGCCAGCCCGATCGCGGTGAGGGACAGCTCGGCGTGCTGGGCCAGGTGGTTGCCGATGATCGTGTAGCGGTCCGGCTGGTGTTCCCTGATGTGGGTGACCCCGGTGTGGGTGGTGCTTCGGAGAACACGGGGTCGCGGGCGCACAGCGGCGCTAGGCTTTGGCTCAGCCATGGGGAAGACCTTTTCTCTTCCTCGATGGTCAGGCCCTCGCACTGGGATTCGCACTCCCGGCGGGGGCCGTCGCATATCTGCGGTTGTCAAGGGCGAGCGTGCCCGGCCAAACCGCCCCCGCGCCACCCGTGTTGGGCGGATTCACTCCAGCGAGTGACGTACGCGGGGTTTGGTTGGTTTGGAAGGTTCTTTCCCAAGGTTATTTGTCTTTGACCGCCTGCAGCACCGGCTCCCGGCCCACCGGATCCCGGGTTTCCGGGCTCCGGTGACGCGTTCAGCGGCCGGGAGGCTGGACGAGGTCGAGTTCCGCCCAGACGGTCTTGCACGGCACCGGACCGAGCTCGACGCCCCAGCGATCCGCCAACACCTCGACGAGCAACAGCCCGTAACCGGACTCGGCCACCCCACCGGCCGGCCCCACCGTACGTACGGGCATCCGCTCGTGACGGGTGTCCGTCACTTCCACCCGGAGCGTGGCGGCCTGCACCACAGCGAGCGTGAGCCGGAAGCTCCGTCCAGGCACCCGCCCATGCGACACGGCGTTCGCCGCCAGCTCCGCCACGATGAGCCTCGCCGGATCCAGCGCCAGCCCCCACGAACACAGTTGCTCCACCGCCAGCAGCCGGGCCAACCGTGCGCCGCGACGGGTGGCGGAGAGCGGCACGGAGAACTGGTGCGGCGGGGCGGGGGTAAGGGGCGCGATTTGTCGATTCACGTCACCCAGCGTGTCCACGCGTGCGTACGCTGTGAAGAAAGGCAGCCCGTGCGGACGGCGACTGTCCGCGTGACGTCCGGTTCCGTCCGGGCCGTACGGGATGACCGGAAAGGGCTCGGCGGGAGGGCGACGGACGTGAGTGACGACTGGGACGCGGACCTGGAGGACGACGAGGCCGGGGCCGTGATGAGGACCGTCGTACGGCAACTGAAGCTGTGGCGCGAGGCGGCCGGCCTCACACAGACCGAGTTCGGTGCGGCCATCGGGTACGGGGAGGAACTCGTCTCCTCCGTCGAGCGCGGACGCCGCATTCCCCGCCCCGAGTACCTGGACCGCTCCGACCAGGTCCTGAACGCGGGCGGCCGGATCGCGGCGATGAAGAAGGACGTGGCGGAGGTCCGGTACCCGAAGAAGGTACGGGACGTGAAGCGCCTTGAGGCCGAGGCGGTCGAGATCTGCTCCTACAACAACTCGGTCATCGACGGCTTGCTGCAGACGGAGGAGTACGCGCGTGCTGTGTTCGGCGGCCGTCGGCCTCCGTTCACAGAGGAGGAACTGGAACAGCGGGTCGCCGCACGACTGGCCCGCCAGGAGATCCTCGACACTGCAACCGCACGGCCGGTTTTCAGCTTTGTGCAGTGCGAGGCGACGCTACGCCGCTTGATCGGGGGCAAGATGGTGATGCGGCCGCAGCTCGAACGGTTGTTGGAGGTGGGGCGGTTGCGGAACGTCGACTTGCAAGTCCTGCCTTTGAGCCGCGAGGAGAACTCCGGGCTCGGCGGTCCGTTCCGGTTGCTCAAGCTCCAGGACGGAGCGACGGTCGGACTGAATGAAGTGCAGCTCACCAGCCGTGTGACCGCTGACCCGAAAGAGACCCGGATCCTCGACATGCGTTATGGAATCATCCGGGCGCAGGCTCTCACTCCTCGAGAGTCGCTGGCCTTGATCGAGAAAGTGCTGGGAGAGACATGACCCTCAAGCTCTCTGATGGAGCCGGTTCCGACCTGGAGTGGATAAAGAGCAGCTACAGCACGGACGACGGCCCGTCCTGCGTCGAAGTGGCCTGGGTGAAAAGCAGTTACAGCGGCGCGGACGGCCCCTCTTGCGTCGAGGTCGCAGCAACCCCCGAGACCATCCTCGTCCGCGACTCCAAGAACCCCACCGGCCCCCGCCTCGCCCTCGCCCCCACCACCTGGGCGACCTTCCTGCCGTACGCCTCCGGCAACTGACAAAGCGCGTACGGGGGTGGAGCGCACCGTCCGGCGCCCTCCACCCCCGTAGGAGGCCCTACCGACCGTCAGGTCGTACGCCGCCGCCGCGCCCCCGGGCGGCGCTCGCTCGGCCGCGTCACCGGGTCGCCCGCCTCCAGCGCGGCGGCCCGGCGACGGAGCCCGAACTCGGCGAGCGCCTCGGCCAGCTTGTGGACGGACGGCTCGGGCGACAGGACGTCGACCCGGAGCCCGTGCTCCTCCGCCGTCTTGGCGGTCGCCGGCCCGATACAGGCGATGACCGTCACGTTGTGCGGCTTACCGGCGATGCCCACCAGGTTCCGCACCGTCGACGACGACGTGAACAGAACAGCGTCGAAGCCACCGCCCTTGATCGCCTCGCGCGTCTCGGCCGGCGGCGGCGACGCCCGCACGGTCCGGTACGCGGTGACGTCGTCGACCTCCCACCCGAGCTCGATGAGACCGGCGACCAGCGTCTCGGTCGCGATGTCGGCGCGCGGCAGGAAGACACGGTCGATCGGGTCGAAGACCGGGTCGTACGGCGGCCAGTCCTCCAGCAGCCCGGCCGCCGACTGCTCGCCGCTCGGCACGAGGTCCGGCTTCACACCGAACTCGACCAGCGCGGCGGCCGTCTGCTCGCCCACCGCCGCGACCTTGATCCCGGCGAAGGCGCGGGCGTCGAGCCCGTACTCCTCGAACTTCTCCCGCACCGCCTTCACCGCGTTGACGGACGTGAAGGCGATCCACTCGTAGCGGCCCGTCACGAGCCCCTTGACCGCCCGCTCCATCTGCTGCGGCGTACGCGGCGGCTCGACGGCGATGGTCGGGACCTCGCTGGGCACGGCACCGTAGGACCGGAGCTGGTCGGAGAGCGACGCCGCCTGCTCCTTCGTACGCGGTACGAGGACCTTCCAGCCGAACAGCGGCTTGGACTCGAACCACGCGAGCTGGTCGCGCTGGGCGGCGGCGCTGCGCTCACCGACCACGGCTATGACGGGCTGGTGGCCCTCAGGCGACGGCAGCACCTTCGCCTGCTTCAGCACCTGCGCGATCGAGCCGAGCGTCGCGGTCCACGTCCGCTGCCGGGTGGTCGTACCGGCCACCGTCACGGTCAGCGGGGTGTCGGGCTTACGGCCCGCCGACACCAGCTCACCGGCAGCGGCGGCCACGGAGTCCAGGGTCGTCGACACGACCACCGTCCCGTCCGACGCCCCGACCTCCGTCCAGCACCGCTCACTCGCGCTCCGCGCGTCCACGAAACGCACGTCCGCGCCCTGCGCGTCCCGCAGCGGCACACCCGCGTACGCGGGCACGCCCACGGCCGCGGCGACACCGGGCACGACCTCGAAGGGGATGCCCTCCGCGGCGCACGCGAGCATCTCGGCGCCCGCGTTGCCGTCGAGCCCCGGGTCACCGCTCACCGCACGGACGACCCGCTTGCCGCCCCTCGCGGCCTCCATGACAAGATTGGTCGCATCCCTCAACACGGGGACCCCGGCGGGCATTGACGCATCGTCAACGACCGTCAGCTCAGGCGTGCTCACGCCCGCCCGCGCATGGCCGCGTACGACGTCGAGCACATCCGGCTCGGCGATCAGTACGTCAGCGCCTGACAGGGCCTCGACGGCGCGCAGTGTCAGCAGCCCGGGATCACCGGGTCCGGCGCCCAGGAAGGTGACGTGCCCGCACGCGGTGAACGCGGAGGAAGCCTTGGATGCAGTGGTGGGGCTCAAAGTGCTCGCTCCCCCATAAGACCGGCCGCACCCTTGGCGAGCATCTCGGACGCGAGCTCGCGACCGAGCGCGACAGCGTCGCCGTGCGACTTGGGTACGGGACCGGTGGTGGACAACTGCACCAGCGTGGAGCCGTCGGTCGTGCCGACGACGCCCCGCAGGCGCATCTCATGAACAACCTGCCCATCGGCCAGCAGGTCGGCCAGGGCACCCACAGGTGCGCTGCAGCCGGCCTCCAGGGCGGCGAGCAGGGACCGCTCGGCGGTCACGGCGGCCCGGGTGTACGGGTCGTCGAGCTCCGCGAGCGCGGCGGCGAGGCCGGCGTTCGCCGCCGTGCACTCGATCGCCAGGGCTCCCTGACCGGGAGCGGGCAGAACGGTGTCGACCGACAGGAAGTCGGTGACCTCCTCGCTACGCCCGATGCGGTTGAGCCCGGCCGCGGCGAGTACCACCGCGTCCAGCTCCCCGTTCCGTACGTAGCCGATGCGCGTGTCGACATTCCCCCGGATGGCGACACACTCGATCTCCATGCCGCGGGCCCGCGCGTACGCGTTGAGCTGCGCCATGCGCCGCGGCGAACCGGTACCCACACGGGACCCGGCCGGAAGCTCCTCGAACCGCAGCCCGTCCCGGGCGACCAGCACGTCACGCGGGTCCTCGCGCTGCGGGATCGCCGCGAGCACCAGGTCGTCGGGCTGCGCGGTCGGCAGGTCCTTCAGCGAGTGCACGGCGAAGTCGACCTCGCCGGCGAGCAGCGCGTCGCGCAGCGCCGTGACGAAGACGCCGGTGCCGCCGATCTGCGCGAGGTGCTCGCGGGAGGTGTCACCGTACGTGGTGATCTCCACCAGCTCCACGGGACGCCCGGTCAGCTGCCGCACCGCCTCCGCGACATGGCCGGACTGGGCCATGGCGAGCTTGCTGCGCCTGGTCCCGAGCCTCAATGCCCTCTCGGTCATACTCGCCCTCTATTCGGGTCGTTCATGTCGGCCCGGCTGACGGAGGCGACCGTCTCCGGGTCGAGGTCGAAGAGTGTGCGCAGCGCGTCCGCGTACCCCGCGCCACCGGGCTCGCTGGCGAGCTGCTTGACCCGTACGGTCGGCGCGTGGAGGAGCTTGTCCACCACACGCCGTACGGTCTGGGTGATCTCGGCGCGCTGCTTGTCGTCGAGGCCGGGCAGCCGCCCCTCCAGCCGGGCCATCTCCCCCGCGACGACGTCGGCGGCCATGGTGCGCAGCGCGACGACGGTGGGGGTGATGTGCGCGGCGCGCTGGGCGGCGCCGAAGGCGGCGACCTCGTCGGCGACGATGCCGCGCACCTGGTCCACGTCGGCGGCCATCGGCGCGTCGGCGGAGGCCTCGGCGAGCGACTCGATGTCGACGAGCCGGACGTCCGCCAGCCGGTGCACGGCGGCGTCGATGTCGCGGGGCATGGCCAGGTCGAGCAGCGCGAGCGGAGCCGTACGGCCCGCCATCGCACTCTCGACGGCCACACCCGTCAGCACCAGCCCCGTGGCACCCGTGCAGGAGACGACCACGTCGGCACGTGTCAGCTCGTCACCGACGGAGGCCATGGCCACCGCACGCGCGGCCACCCCCGTACCCCCGGGCTCGGTCAGGATCTGTACGAGCCGTTCGGCGCGCTCCACCGTCCGGTTGGCGATGACGATCTCGCCCACCCCGGACCGCGCGAGCGTGGCGGCGGCCAGCGAGGACATGGAGCCGGCGCCGATGACGAGCGCCCGCTTGCCCCCGGCCCAGGCGGAGACATCCGCACCGGCGGCCAGCTGCTGCAGCCCGAAGGTGACGAGCGACTGGCCGGCCCGGTCGATGCCGGTCTCGCTGTGGGCCCGCTTGCCGACCCGCAGCGCCTGCTGGAACAGGTCGTTCAGCAGCCGGCCGGCGGTGTGCAGCTCCTGGCCGCGCGCGAGGGCGTCCTTGATCTGGCCGAGGATCTGTCCCTCGCCCACCACCATCGAGTCCAGCCCGCACGCCACCGAGAACAGGTGGTGGACGGCCCGGTCCTCGTAGTGCACGTACAGGTACGGGGTGAGCTCCTCCAGCCCGACGCCGCTGTGCTGGGCGAGCAGCGTGGACAGCTCGGCGACGCCCGCGTGGAACTTGTCCACGTCGGCGTACAGCTCGATGCGGTTGCAGGTGGCCAGGACGGCGGCCTCGACGGCCGGTTCGGCGGCGAGGGTGTCGTGGAGCAGCTTGCTGCGCGTGTCGGAGTCGAGGGAGGCCCGCTCCAGCACGCTGACGGGGGCGCTGCGGTGGCTGAGGCCGACGACGAGGAGGCTCATGCCGGCATCACGGCGGGCATGTCCCCGTCAGGTCCCTTCCGGCCCTCGGCCGGGGCCGTCGCGGCGGCCGCGTCACGCACGGCGGGCGGCAGGGCGGCCTCGCCGCCCGCACCCGGCTCCTCGCCGGCCTTGCGCTGCTCGTGGAAGGCGAGGATCTGCAGCTCGATGGAGAGGTCGACCTTGCGTACGTCCACGCCGTCGGGCACGGACAGCACGGTCGGCGCGAAGTTCAGGATGGACGTCACCCCGGCCGCGACGAGCCGGTCGCAGACCTGCTGCGCGGCACCGGCGGGCGTGGCGATGACGCCGATCGAGACGCCGTTCTCGTCGACGATCTTCTCGAGGTCGTCGATGAACTGGACGGGCATGCCCGCGACCGGCTTGCCGACCATCGAGGGGTCGGCGTCGATCAGCGCGGCGACGCGGAAGCCACGGGAGGCGAACCCGCCGTAGTTGGCGAGGGCGGCGCCGAGGTTACCGATACCGACCATGACGATCGGCCAGTCCTGGGTGAGCCCGAGCTCGCGCGAGATCTGGTAGACGAGGTACTCGACGTCGTACCCGACGCCACGGGTGCCGTACGAGCCGAGGTACGAGAAGTCCTTGCGCAGCTTCGCGGAATTGACCCCCGCCGCCGCCGCGAGCTCCTCGGAGGAGACCGTCGGTACGGAGCGCTCCGACAGTGCGGTGAGCGCCCGCAGATACAGCGGAAGCCTGGCGACGGTGGCCTCGGGGATTCCTCGGCTACGGGTCGCCGGTCGGTGTGTTCGGCCAGTTGCCACGGTGCTCCTGCGGGATGAGCGGGGCTGCAGGCGGCCATACGTACCGAGGCCGCCCCGTCGACAGCAGGCTATGTCTTTGTGAACGCGTGCACAAAGATGGTGTCCATTTTGTCCGCGCAAAGTGACCGGGCTCACGCGAATCGATCGCGCCATCCCGGAACCAAGGCGAACCTCAGTCCGTTCACGAGCCGAAGGGGGCAAAGCGGTACACACTCCTCATGACCACGCCCCCGAAGCGCAACAAAACGCACACGATGGTAACCGCCTTTCCCGGTCATCTCCCGCCCTCAGCCATAGGCGGAGCCGGTTCGGTTGCTGCCGGTGGGCCAGGGTCGGGGCCCCTCCGGGCTCACCTCCTCGCCGTCGGCGGGGCGCCGAGCCAGTCTCCTCACCGCTTCTCGCCGCCGAGCGGCTGCGGGGGCGACCCTGCACGGCCCCTTCTCGCCGTGGTCGACGACAAGCGCGCCCGCGGACGGCGTACGACCGGGGTGTGGCCGTGCAGGATCGCCCCCGCAGAGGATGGGGGTCCCCCCTGCTCGAGCGAAGCCGAGAGCTTGGGGGAGGCGTCGGAAGGGCTCCGAACCGCCGAGACCCAAGGCCGCCGGCCTCGAGGAGGTGAGCCCGGAGGGGCCGCACCCCACCACCCACCGGCAGGCGCCGCACCGCACCGCACCCCACCACCCACCGGCAGGCGCCGCACCGCACCGCACCAAGAACCGCGCCGCGCCGCGCCGGCGAGGGTCACACCTCCAGCGCGCGCCGCAGCCGCCCGGCATCCACCTTCCAGAAGGTGTGCTGCTCCCCGTCCACCAGGACAACCGGAATCTGCTCCCAGTACGCGCTGTGGAGCTCCGCGTCCTGAAGGATGTCCTTCTCCTCCCATACGGCACCCGTCTCGGCGCACACCTCACGGATCACCTCCCGCGCGTCGTCGCACAGATGGCACCCGGGCTTACCGATGAGGGTCACCGTCCGCGGACCGCCGGCCTTCTTCTTCGTACGTCCGAACATGCCCCCTATTCTCCGCCCGCGTCACGCCGTCGCCCCACAGAGTTCACGCCATGGCATCCCCACAAGTCGGGAAGGACCGAACACAGTGGCTATGCTCACGACATGGCCGCACTGGGATGGCTCACTCCTCATAGGCGTTCCGCCACCGCGCGCAGCGTGCTGGCGGGCGAGGCGTCGGCCGAGGCCGCCCGCAAGACCTCGCAGCCGGCGCCCGAACCCCAGTTCCCCGTCCCCGGCGACGAGCACGCCGCCGCGTTCTTCGACCTCGACAACACGGTGATGCAGGGCGCCGCGATCTTCCACTTCGGCCGAGGGCTGTACAAGCGGAAGTTCTTCCAGCGCCGGGAGCTGGCCCGGTTCGCCTGGCAGCAGGCCTGGTTCCGGCTCGCCGGCGTCGAGGACCCCGAGCACATGCAGGACGCCCGCGACAGCGCGCTGTCCATCGTCAAGGGCCACCGCGTCTCCGAGCTGATGACCATCGGCGAGGAGATCTACGACGAGTACATGGCCGACCGCATCTGGCCCGGCACCCGCGCCCTCGCCCAGGCCCACCTCGACGCCGGCCAGCGGGTCTGGCTGGTCACCGCCGCGCCCGTCGAGACGGCGACCATCATCGCCCGCCGCCTGGGCCTCACGGGCGCGCTCGGCACGGTCGCCGAGTCCGTGGACGGCGTCTACACCGGCAAGCTCGTCGGCGAACCCCTGCACGGCCCGGCCAAGGCGGAGGCGGTCCGCGCGCTGGCCGCCGCGGAGGGCCTGGACCTGTCGCGCTGCGCGGCGTACAGCGACAGCCACAACGACATCCCGATGCTGTCCCTGGTGGGCCACCCGTACGCCATCAACCCGGACACCAAGCTGCGCCGGTACGCGCGCGAGCGCGAGTGGCGCCTCCGCGACTACCGCACGGGCCGCAAGGCCGCCAAGGTCGGCATCCCGGCCGCCGCAGGCGTCGGCGCCCTCGCCGGCGGCACCGCCGCCGCAGTAGCCCTCCACCGCCGCCGCCGCTGACCCCCGGCCCGCCCCACGTTGTGGGCGGTCGTTCCGCTGGGGGCCCAGGACGAAGTCCTGGGGGGAGGAACGGGTGGGCACAACGGAACGGGGCGGCGCCCTGCCCACCCCGCGCCGCCAACCTCTGCGGGGACGACCCGGCACGGCCCCACCCCGCCCGTACGCCGCCTGCGGGCCGACGCCCAATCCCGCCTCTTACCCGCCCACGCCCCCCGCCAGTCGCCTCACCCGCACTCGGCCACAAGAGATCCCACACCCAAGCAGATCTCGAAGTAATGCGATCAATAAATGGTCACGAAGTGCGACTTGATCAGCCGCGTAGGCGCAACAGAAACGACTGAATCGATGATTTAAGCAACTCGGTGTAGCGCTCCCTGCACTAAGCGTTATTCTCCTCAGACGCATACGGAACCTCCACGCGTCGCTACGACGAGTGAAAGGTCCCGTACTGCACGTGATGGAAGCTCTGCCTCTGGGAGTCCCGTGTACCCACACGTCGGGGTTGACGCCTCGGGCCTGGCTACGCTCCGCGCAACGGTCATCGACCATCTGCGCGGCTTCGTCCCCACCGCGTACGCCGTCCCGGCCTTCGCCTCACCGGCACTCGCCGGTCCTTGCTATGCCCTCGCCGACGGCGGTGCAGCCGTCGGGAGACGCGGCGGCCGGGGCGGTTCGGGCACCTCGACCACCGCCCGACGGCCCACCGCCGACAGCGACAGCGCCCGCATGATGGAGCTGGTCGAGCGCGCCCAGGCCGGTGAGGCCGACGCCTTCGGCCGTCTGTACGACCAGTACAGCGACACCGTGTACCGCTACATCTACTACCGCGTCGGCGGGAAGGCGACGGCCGAGGACCTCACCAGCGAGACGTTCCTGCGCGCCCTGCGGCGCATCTCCACCTTCACCTGGCAGGGGCGCGATTTCGGTGCCTGGCTGGTCACCATCGCTCGCAACCTGGTCGCCGACCACTTCAAATCGAGCCGATTCCGGCTGGAAGTGACCACCGGCGAAATGCTCGACGCCAACGAGGTCGAGCGCAGCCCGGAGGACTCGGTCCTGGAGTCCCTCTCCAACGCGGCCCTTCTGGAGGCGGTCCGCAAGCTGAACCCGCAGCAGCAGGAGTGCGTGACGCTGCGCTTCCTCCAGGGCCTGTCGGTCGCGGAGACCGCCCGCGTGATGGGCAAGAACGAAGGTGCGATCAAGACGCTCCAGTACCGGGCGGTCCGCACCTTGGCGCGCCTGCTGCCCGAAGACGCCCGCTGACGCACAGCGGGCGACCTCAACTCACCGTCGGTGACGCCTCGATGACGCGCTGGTCCGATCATCTTTCGTGCGTAACCCAAGTGCCGAGACGCTCGTTGTGCGGGATGCAGGCTCCCTGTGGTCACACCATGACCCCAGCCACTCACTCGTTCGTGTGGATGTGCTCAAGGTGTGCAACCTTCCGGACCCCCCGGGGAGTCGACCGTCATGACGAGAGGAGGTGCCGCCAGTGATCGCGAACGTATCGGCGCACCGGCGGGCGAACGCCTTCGCCCAGGCCCTGGAAGAGCAGGCGGCCGAGCAGCCCGAGGCATCGGTCGAACCGACCGAGCAGGGTCGGCTGTTGGCCCTGGCGAGCGGCCTCGGCGAGCTGCCGAAGCCGGAGTTGGACCCCGACGTGAAGGTGGTGCAACGAGCGCAGCTGGTCGCCGCCATGGAGGCGATGTTTGCCGAGGGGAGCGCATCCGCGGGCCCTACGG
Source organism: Streptomyces sp. CB03238 (assembly GCF_002099185.1). Lineage (NCBI taxonomy): Bacteria > Bacillati > Actinomycetota > Actinomycetes > Kitasatosporales > Streptomycetaceae > Streptomyces > Streptomyces sp. CB03238. The sequence goes on from NZ_NBCN01000040.1 coordinate 33,880, forward strand.
TGCCGGAGCAGCGGGCGGCGACCGGGCGGGGCGCCCACCGGGCATCCGCTCTCCGGAAGTTGCGCCCCCGTTCCCGCTGGTCGAAGGGGCTCGCCGCCGGCGGACTCACGGTCGGGGTGGCGGCGGGCGCGTTCAGCGGGGTGGCCGCTGCCAGTTCCGACGCCCTCCCCGGTGACTCGCTCTACGGGCTGAAGCGCGGTATGGAGGACCTCAAGCTGGGTATGGCGGACGACGACGCCGACCGGGGCGAGATCTACCTGAACCAGGCCTCCACCCGGCTCAGCGAGGCCCGCCGCCTCATTGAGCGCGACCGGTCCGGGGTGCTGGACCACGAGTCCCTGGGCGAGATCCGGCGGGCGCTCAACGGCATGCAGCACGATGCCGCCGAAGGCCACCGGCTGCTCCGCCTGGCGTACGAACGGGACGGGACCATCGCCCCGATGGCCACGCTCAACTCGTTCGCCCGCAACCACCGGGAGGCCTGGAACGGCCTGCGCGACCGGCTGCCCGCCCAGCTGACCGACGTACGGGACCAGGTGAGTGACGTCTTCGCCGCCATAGACGAAGAGGTCGGCCCGCTCCAGTCCAAGCTGCCGCAGCCCCCGGAGCGGAGCGACGGCCGGGAATCCGGCCGACCCGGCGCCACCGAGGACTCCTCGGGCTCCGGACCGTCCCGCCAGTCCCCCTCGACGCCGGAAGCGCGGCCCTCCGGCAACAGCAGCAAGCCCGGCCCCTCCGGCTCCGGATCGGGCGCGGCGAAGGACGACGGCCTGCTCGGCGGCAACACGGGCGGCCTGCTCGAACCGGACCCGACGACGCCTCCGCCGGCCTCGGGCGGCGACAGTCGGCCCACCCCGCCGCCGGCCCCGGACGTCACCATCCCGCCGATCCTCCCGGGCATCATCCCGGGCCTGGGCATCGACGAGGAAGACGCCAGGTAGTTGCATGGGGCCCTCCCCAGGGAGGGCCCCCACCAACTCAGAAAAACACCGACCGCCGCGTCGCCGCGCCCGGCTCCGTCAGAAGAACACCGACCGCCGCTGCACCAGCAGCTTGTAGAGCGTGTGCTGGATCTGTTCCCGGACCTGGTCCGTCAGGTTGAACATCAGCATCGGATCCTCCGCCGCCTCCGGCGGGAACCCGTCCGTCGGAATCGGCTCACCGAACTGGATCGTCCACTTCGTCGGCAGCGGCACCGCCCCCAGCGGCCCCAGCCAGGGAAACGTGGGCGTGATCGGGAAGTACGGAATCCCCAGCACCCTCGCGAGGGTCTTCGCGTTGCCGATCATGGGGTAGATCTCCTCCGCCCCCACGATCGAGCACGGCACGATCGGCGCACCCGCCCGCAGCGCCGTCGACACGAACCCGCCCCGGCCGAACCGCTGAAGCTTGTAGCGCTCGCTGAAGGGCTTCCCGATGCCCTTGAAGCCCTCCGGCATCACCCCGACGACCTCACCGCGCTGCAGCAGCCGCTCCGCGTCCTCCGCGCACGCCAGCGTGTGCCCCGCCTTACGGGCCAGCTCGTTGACGACCGGCAGCATGAAGACCAGGTCCGCGGCGAGCAGCCGCAGATGCCGCCCGGCCGGGTGGTTGTCGTGCACGGCGACCTGCATCATCAGCCCGTCCAGCGGCAGCGTCCCCGAATGGTTCGCCACCACCAGCGCCCCGCCCTCCGACGGGATGTTCCCGATGCCCTTCACCTCGACGCGGAAGTACTTCTCGTACAGCGGCCGCAGCAGCGACATCAGGACCTGGTCGGTCAGCTCCTCGTCGTACCCGAACTCGTCGACCTCGTACTCGCCGGTGATCCGCCGCCGCAGGAACGCCAGCCCGCCCGCGAGCCGCCGCTCCCAGCCGCCACCGCAGCCCGCGTCCGGCTGTGCGCCGCCCCCAGCGGCCTCCGGAGCCGCCGCCTCGGGCGCCTGCGGCCCCGGCAGCGGGCTCACCGCGCCCTCGCCGTTCCGCCGCCGTGCGCCGCCTCCCAGCAGGGGCCGGCGGCGCGCCGGTCGTGGAGTGGCCGCACCACCGCGCGACCGGTCGTCGTCGAACGGGATGACCTTGGCGTCCGCCATCGTTGTATCGCGCTCCCTCATCCGGCGGTGTGCGTCGTCTTCGCGCCGCCCAGCGGCGGCCACGCGGCGATCCGGTCGACCGCGCCCGCGAGGGCCTCCGGCGGCAGCAGGCCCGGGCCGCGGCTGCGCGCGAAGTCCGCGAAGGCCTCCGCGGTCGTGTACTTCGGCTCGAACCCGAGCGTCTCGCGCATCTGCGCCGTACTGACCACCCGGCCATGCGTCAGCAGCCGGATCTGCTCGGGCGAGAAGTCGGTCACACCGACCGTACGCAGCGCCGTGCCGACCCAGGTGACCGCGGGCAGCAGCACCGGCACCGTCGGCCGCCCCAGCCGCCGCGAACACTGCGACAACGTCAGTACACCGTCGCCGGCCACATTGAACGTGCCGCTGTTGAGCGTGGCGCGCCGCGGCTCGTGCGAGGCGATCCGCAGCACCTCGATGACGTCGTCCTCGTGGACGAACTGGAGCCGGGGGTCGTAGCCGAACACCGTCGGCAGGACGGGCAGCGAGAAGTACTCGGCGAGCGGCGAGTCCGCGTCCGGCCCGAGGATGTTGGCGAACCGCAGCACGCACACCGCCACATCGGGCCGCCGGCGCGCGAAGCCCCGCACATACCCCTCCACCTCGACGGCGTCCTTGGCGAAGCCGCCGCTCGGCAGGGACTTCGGCGGGGTCGTCTCCATGAAGACGGCCGGGTCGCGCGGCGCGGAGCCGTACACGCTCGTACTGGACTTCACCACCAGCCGGCTGACCGTCGGCGACTTCTGGCACGCCCCCAGCAGCTGCATGGTGCCGATGACATTGGTCTCCTTGACCGCCGTCCGGCCACCGGCGCCCAGCGGCGTCCCGGTGACGTCCATATGGACGACGGTGTCGACCTCGTACTCCGCCAGGACCCGCCCTATGGCGGGCTGCCGGATGTCGGCACGGACGAACTCCGCCCCGCCCAGCCGGTGCGCGGGAGGGACGGCGTCCACGCCGATCACCCGCTCCACCTCGGGATCCCGCTGAATGCGGCGTACGAACCGGCCGCCGAGCTGCCGGGCCACGCCGGTGACGAGCACGACCTTCCCCAAGATCAGCGCCTTCCGTTCGGTCCTCGCCTACGGGCCACCGTAGCGGGTGAATGGTGCGCTGTAATGACCGCCGCACCCCCAGGGGTGCCGCGGCAAACACCGCGGCCCTCCCACCGGAACCGGTGGAAGGGCCGCGAATGGCGCACGTACAGCCGTCGCCTACTTCTTGTTGCGACGCTGAACGCGGGTGCGCTTGAGCAGCTTGCGGTGCTTCTTCTTGGCCATCCGCTTACGCCGCTTCTTGATAACAGAGCCCACGACTACCCTCGCTCACTTCTCGGAACACCCCCGCACAAGCGGGGATCTCGGTGCGGGGCGTCTGGGCCCACACGACCTACGTCGGCCTAGCCTACCGGCCAGAGCGCCGAGCTTGTAATCCGAGGGGTACGTGGGACTCCCTCGACCACCGCTACGCGGTCTCCACCCCCACAAAGGACTCACGGAGGTACTCGTGAACCGCTTGCTCCGGAACCCGGAATGACCTGCCCACCCGGATCGCCGGCAGATGACCGCTGTGCACCAAGCGGTACACGGTCATCTTCGACACTCGCATCACCGCGGCGACTTCCGCCACCGTCAGGAACACGACCTCATTCAGAGGCCTCTGCTCTGCAGCCATGACCCACCTGTACCTTCCGCCCACAACGCCCACCGGCTTCCCCTCCGGTGACTCTTCGTCGCGGTGCGCTCACTCACCAGACTAGGGGCGGGTGATACGAGTGGGGAAGAGGAGCTGTTATCCCCCGCCTACCGTGACAGACACGCTCGATTGAGTACATAGCGAGTAAGCGGCCGGTAGTAATCAGACCGCACACCGTCATCAATCGGAACGGCGACGGACACGCGCCCCTCCGCCTCTCCGACGAACAGCGCGGGGTCGTCCGTGTCGGCCAGCCCGATGGCCTCAATACCCAGCTGACCTGCGCCGCAGACCCATCCGTGGTCGCCCACGACGAGCTCCGGAAGCGGCCCGCCGACGTCCGCGAGACCCTCCAGAGCGGCCCTGACGGGGAGGGGGGAATGGGTGTGTGCGCCGGTCTCACAACCGGCGCCTTCGGCCCCCGGTTCCCGCACCAACGCGACTCCTCGTACGTAGTCGAGGCTGTACGTACGTACGCCGAACCGGGTCGTTATGTCGACACATCGCCCCTGCGCGGGTGTGAGAACGAGACATCCGGCCGCCGACAAAGCGTCTGCGAGCCCGGCGTAGAAGCCGAGCAGCCGGTGTGGATGCCCGGTCCCGAGCAGCACCGGCGCCCGCCTCCCCGCCGCCTCCGCGAGCCGCGCGGCGAACGCGCCGAGCGCGCTCAGCGTCCGCTCCGGGTCGATGACATCGGGCCCCGACCGGTACGCGGGATCGCCGGACACCCCGCACTTGTCGGCCATCAGGCGTAACAGGTCCCGCTCGTCCCACCCCCGCTCCGGATGGAGCCCCAGCGTCACCCGCGGATCCCGGGCCGCGAACAGGCGGTAGCTGCGCAGGCTCTCCTCCCGCGAGGTGGACACCGGGCCCGCCAGCCCGGCCGCCAGCAAATGCGCGCGCAGCGCACCGGTACTCAACACCCTGCCGATGCTGCCGCACCTCGCCCGGCGCGGCGCCAAAACGTCCCGGACACCCCACAGTTGGCGTAACCGCGCCCGTGGCACGATCGCGCCAATGCCGCCCGAGCGGCGGTGTACGCCTACGGCAGCAACCCCCGCAGCGGGAACGCCGCCCGCCGCGCCGCCAGCACCGCCTGGTCCAGACGGTCCGCCGGGTCGTACCCCTCGTCCCAGCCCCGCCACTCCACCGGCCACCGCCCGTCCGTCATCCGCCCGGGTGCCAGTTGCCGCGTCCGCGCGTACACCTCGTCCCGCCACGACGACGGGACGACCGACTCGGGCTCCACCGGAGCACCCGCCGCGATCCCCACCAGATGCGTCCACGACCTCGGTACGACGTCCACGACCGCGTACCCGCCGCCACCGAGGGCGACCCACCGCCCCTCGGCGTACTCGTGCGCCAGGTCGTGGCACGCCACCTGGACCGCCCGCTGGGCGTCCAGCGACACCGCCAGGTGGGCGAGGGGGTCCTCGAAGTGCGTGTCGGCCCCGTGCTGCGTCACCAGCACCTGGGGCCGGAAGTCCGCCAGCAGCTCGGGCACCACCGCGTGGAACGCCCGCAGCCACCCCGCGTCACCCGTCCCGGCCGGCAGCGCCACGTTCACCGCGCCGCCCTCCGCCGGCCCCGCCGCGCCCGTCTCCTCCGGCCACCCGGTCCCCGGGAACAGCGTGCGCGGGTGCTCGTGCAGCGAGACGGTCAGCACCCGCGGGTCCTCCCAGAACGCCGCCTGTACGCCATCCCCGTGGTGCACGTCCACGTCCACGTACGCGACCCGCTCCGCGCCCAGCTCCAGCAGCCGCGCGATCGCCAGCGACGCGTCGTTGTAGATGCAGAACCCGGCCGCCGACCCCGGCATCGCGTGATGCAGCCCACCCGCGAAGTTCACCGCGTGCGCGGCCTCACCCCGCCACACCGCCTCGGCCGCGCCCACCGACTGGCCCGCGATCAGCGCCGACGACTCGTGCATCCCGGCGAACGCCGGGTCGTCCAGCGTCCCCAGCCCGTACGCCTGGTCAGCAGCCTTCGGGTTCGCCGACGCCGCCCGTACGGCCGCCACATAGTCCTCACGGTGCACCAGCCGCAGCGTCGAGTCCCCGGCGGGCTTCGCGGCCACCACGTCCACCTGACGGTCCAGCCCGTACGCCCGCACCAACCCCATGGTCAGCGCGAGCCGGACGGGGTCCATCGGGTGCCCGGCCCCGAAGTCGTACCCGGTAAGTGCGTCATCCCACATCAACAGTGCGCGGCCGCTCATGCCCGCCACCGTATCGGTCCCGTTCAACACCGAACGACCGGGCATACCGCAGCGTCACCAGCACCAACACCAGCGGTACCAGCATCGCCCCGCGATAGCTCCACGCGTCACCGACAGCCCCCACCAACGGCGACCCGACCAGGAAGCCCACGTAGTTGAAAACGTTGAGCCGCGCCACCTCCGCGTCACCGCGCGCCGCCGCGAACGTCTGCGGCACCACCACACTCAGGCCCAGCCCCAGCACCGTGAACCCGGCCACCCCCGCCCACGCCCCCGGCGCCCCGGCCACCACCCCGAACCCGACCGCCGCCAGCACCGCCCCACCCCGCACCACGGCCACCGCCCCGAACCGCCGCACCCCCAGATCCCCCACGGCCCGCCCCAACAGGGTCATGACCATATAGGCGTTGTACGGCACGGTCGCCAGCGCCTCCGAACTCCCCAGCACGTCCGTCAGATACTTCGCGCTCCAGTTCGACACCGTGGAATCGCCGATGTACGCGAAGGTCATCACCAGGCACAGCGGTACCAGCAACCCCACCGGCCGCCCCGCCGAGCCCCCCGCCCGCCGCTCCCCGTCCACATACCACCGGCTCCCCAGCAACGCCGCCGGCAGCACCACCACCACGACCGCCAGGTACGAGACGCCCAGCCCCAGACGCCAGTGCACCGCCGCCCACGCCAGCGAGGCCCCCACGATCCCGCCCAGGCTGTACGCGGCGTGGAACCCGAGCATGATGCTGCGCCCGTACGCGTGCTGGAGGCTCACTCCGAGCATGTTCATCGCCGCGTCGAGCGCCCCGACGGCCAGCCCGAACATCCCGAGCGCCACCGCCACGTGCCACAGCCGCTCTCCCGCCCCCACGCCCAGGAGGGCCAGCAGCACGACCGGCTGCGCCCACCGGAGCACCACGCTCGGCGCCACCCCCCGCACCAGCTTCCCCGTGGCCACGCTCCCGGCACCCGCGAGGACCGGCACGGCCGCCAGGAACACCGGCAGCAGAGCATCGGATATCCCGTACCGGTCCTGAATGGCGGGGATACGCGTCACCAGCAGCGCGAAGGTCACCCCCTGCACGAAGAAGGAGACCGCCAGCGAACCCCGACCACGCCGCAACCGCGCATCCGTCATGGCGGCACAGCGTAGGGCTCTCACCTACCCGTGGGTAGATCACTCACGCGAGCAGCCCCATCAGCTCCCCCATGTCCTCGAAGTACCCGTTCGCCCCGGCCAGCTTCCCGGCCGCCGTCATCGCCGTGAACCCGTACACGGCCATCCCGGCCGCCAGAGCGGCCTGCACCCCGAGAGGACTGTCCTCGACGACGACACACCGCTCAGGCGCCACGCCCATCCGCTCGGCGGCGTACAGGAACAGATCCGGCGCCGGCTTCCCCCGCCCCACATCCTGCGAACTGAACACGTTGCCCTCCCCGAACCACCGGTCCAGCCCCGTCTTCCGATGCCCCACCCGGATCCGCTCATGGCTCCCGGAGGAAGCGACGCAGTACGGCACCCCTTCGGCGACCAGCTTTCCCAGCACCTCCGGCACCCCGGCCACCACCTCCAACTCCCGCTCGAAGGCGGCGAACACGCGTGCGTGGAAGATCTCGTCGAAGTCCTCGGGCAACCGCTGCCCGGTCCGCTCCAGGACGAGGTCGTGTACGCGGTGCATCGCGGCCCCCATGTAGTCGCGCAGGGAGTCCTCGTACGAGGTGAGGTGCCCGAGCTCGGTCAGGTACGCGGCCAGGAGGGTATTGGACAGGGGCTCGCTGTCGACGAGGACCCCGTCGTTGTCGAAGATGACGAGTTCATAGCGCATGCCACCACCGTAAACGCAGAAAAGCCCCGCACCATAAGGTGCGGGGCTTTCCCACAATAATTGTTCGGCGGTGTCCTACTCTCCCACAGGGTCCCCCCTGCAGTACCATCGGCGCTGAAAGGCTTAGCTTCCGGGTTCGGAATGTAACCGGGCGTTTCCCTAACGCTATGACCACCGAAACACTATGAAGATGTC
>NZ_NBCN01000041.1:0-40325 GCF_002099185.1 Streptomyces sp. CB03238
CCGAAGCCGTCGACAGGCGGGGCCTCACTACAGGGCGAACGTTGACTGATGCGGCACCTAGTATTCCAGCTGTAGGTCGTGATCTTGCAGGTGGAGCCGGCACGGAGACGGGTGTGGCCATCGGCTGATGGGAGAGAAAGTGGGACGGTTCGCCGGGGTCGAACCCCTGCGCCGAGCCGGGCGGGACGAAAGGGCCGTGCCGGACCAGCAGGCCCAGGCCCGCTCGATCGCGGCCCGCCAGCGGCGCGAGGACCGGGCTCGTCGCCAGGGCGCTCTCTACGATGCTGTACATGGGGCCGCCCTCTGTCCGTCAGGGCTTAGACGAAGCGAGCGCGAACCTTGCCACAGGCAGCATCGCCGGTGACTGACGGAGCCGCAGATGTCTCACATGTACTCGAAGTACCGGTCGTGCCAGTACGCCTTTCCCACCTCCTCCTCATCGTCCTCGTCTTCGGTCACCTCGCCCGCAGCCACGAGCGCCGCGACCAGTTCCTCGTCTCGGTGCGCCTCCAGTACCGACGGCCCGTCGTACGGCTCACGGAGCAGATCGGCCGGAACGAAGGTGCACCCCGCCGCTGTACAGACGCCGTCGAGCCACGTCACGAACTCCTCGGTCAGGCCCGCTTCGCCGCTGGGTACCCCCTCACCGACCACCACGTCAGCAGTGACGAAGTAGCTGCCGAAGTTGCTCATCACGACACGTATGGGCCGGCCAAGACCCGTCGCGTCCGCCGGGACATCGATGACACCGTAGAAACTGGCGTCCTGAGCCAGGCCCCTTGAGCAGGACGGCCCGAAGCGTTCCTTCAGGGCGCTCACCAGCCGGGCGAAACATTCCCGCGAAGTGGCCAGGTCGAAATCCGCGGGGCGTTCCAGGTGGTGAGGGTCGTCGTGCTCCAGCAGGAGCGCCCGGATCAGGCCCATCGAGAGCATGTCGTGCCCTTCCGTCAGTTCTAGTGCGGAGAAGGGTGGTGGGCCCGGGGCCCGGGCACCCCACCGTGATGAGGTCACGAGCGCGGACTCGACCCTGCCGTCTTGGCCACTAGTGGAACCGTGATCTTGCAGGTGGGGCGGGTGCGGAGACGGTTGTGGCCACCGTTGATCATCGTGAGTTGTGTGGACTGACGATGAGACGGTGGCCGCAGGTCACAGCATAGATCCCGCCCGATGGCGGGAGGCGTTCGAGGCGGCCATGAGCCGGATAGCGGGCCGGTTCGCCCGGTACGAACCACGACTGCGGGCTCGACGGTTGGTGTTGGGCCTGTTGTCGGACCTACCGCGCAAGAACTGCTGGACGATCGCCGAGTGGGCCGGGAGGCCAGCCCGCACGGCATACAGCATCTGCTGTGCCGAGCCGTGTGGGATGCCGATGCCGTCCGCGACGACGTGCGCGAATACGTTGTTGAGCACCTCCACGACGATGGCGCGGTGCTGGTCATCGACGAGACCGGCGACGTGAAGAAGGGCACCCACACCGTCGCCGTCCAGCGCCAGTACACCGGAACGGCTGGCAGGATCGAGAACTCCCAGGTCGCGGTCTACCTCGTCTACGCCGGCGTCCGGGGACACGCGGCGGTGGACCGGGAGCTGTATGTCCCGCGCTCTTGGACGTGCGACCCAGATCGCTGCCGGACAGCGGGGCTCGGCGAGGACACAGTCTTCGCGACCAAGCCGGAACTGGCCCGTTCGATGATCGAACGGTTCCTGGACGCCGGACACCATGCCAGCTGGGTTACAGGTGACGAGGTCTACGGCGGCAACCCGAAACCGCGGGTGGCTCTGGAGGAACGCGGCATCGGTTATGTCCTCGCGGTGGCCTGTTCGGCCGAAATGACGACCGGTGCGGGCACGTTCCGTGCCGATGCCTTGGCCCAGAAGGTGCCGAAGCGGGTCTGGCAGAAGCTCTCGGCAGGACGCGGTGCGAAGGGAGAGCGGTTCTACGACTGGGCCGTCATCGACCTTGCCGAGCCGGCGCCGGACAGGCGCCAGCTGCTGATCCGCCGCAACCGAACTACCGGCGAACTCGCCTACTATCGCGGCCATTCCATCAAGCCAGCACCACTGGCCACCCTGGTCAAGGTCGCTGGCTGCAGGTGGCGTGTGGAAGAGACCTTCCAGGCCGGGAAGGGGCTGGCAGGACTCGATGAGCACCAGGTCCGCCGCTACCCCTCCTGGACCCGGTGGGTCACCCTTGCGATGCTCGCCCACGCCTTCCTTGCGGTCGTCAGAGCCGACGAACACGCCCGTCATCCCGGGCCGACTGGCATGGTCCCGCTGTCCTGCAACGAGATCCAGCGCCTGTTCATCACGGTCGTCGTCCAGCCTCTCCACGACACGGCCCACCGACTCGGCTGGTCCCGCTGGCGACGCCGCCATCAGGAGCGATCACGCACCAGCCATTACCGGCGGCAAGCCGCATCCCAGACATGAAGATCACGATCTACAGCTGGAGTATTAGGGCCCGCATGTTCACTGAGTCGATCGCGCAGCGGGACCAGTCCAGCTCACCGCGGGCACCGAGCTCGTCGAGCACCACTCGGTGGAGCTTGGCCCACACCCGGGCCTTCGACCATTCGGTGAACCGCCGGTGGGCCGTTGCCCCCGACAGCCCGAAGGACGCTGTCGGTAGCTGCTGCCGTGTGCAGCCCGACGTGGCCACGAAAACGATCGCCGCCAGAACCTCCCGGTCGCCATGCCGACGCCGACCGCCGCCCTGAGGCCGCGACGGCGCCTCCGGCACCACCCGCTGGAACAGGGCCCACAGCTCATCCGGCACCAGCCGCTCGACAAGCCCCATGGACTGTCGCGCCTACGCCTTGCTTGAGCAGCGGGTCAGTCCAGGTCGCCTGGAGATCACGGCAGACAATGGTGAGTGTGCCGTCCCAGCCGGCGATCTCGTGGCTGCAGCCGTCCTTGTGCGGCAGGATCTCGTCGAGAATCACAGTCCCGAGTTCCGTGCCTCGGTCCTCGTCGGCGGGATCGACGATGAAGCTGGATACCCCTGCGTAGCGTACGACCAGGTCTCGGTCATGCTTCCAGCAGTTGTGCTGGAACTCGACCTCCATCTCCTCACCGCCGGCACCCCGGATGGCCCGAAGCGTCAGATCCTTCACGCATCGCTTGCTGCGGAAGTCGTAGTGGTCCGTGTCAGTGGCGAAAGCCCGGGCGCCCGGCGGCAGATCACCGGAGATCGAGGGTAGGTGGCTCAGATAGTGAGCCGGGTCCAAGATCCCTGAAAGGTCGCCGACCTGTGCATCGAGATTGACGTACTGCATCAGCCTTTGCCCCCGCTCGTGGCTTCCTACTGGCCGACGAATCGTCGCACAGACTCACCAAATGAGATGACCTCTAAGGTCCCGCCCGCAAAGGAGCGACCCACTTTGCGGGGTACACTCTGATTTTCACCTATTTGGCTCACGGCTCGTCGTGGAAGACCACTTCCCGCAGCCCGCCCATTTCCAGAGGATGTGCCGTCAGCCGCCCGGCGTACGGTGGGGCCCTGTGCTCATCGTGCCGAGGTGGCCCTCCACCCGAGGGCGCTGTGGTCGGCCGGCGGAGCGTGGGAACGCCTGCTCCAGCAGATCGAGGCCGAGGCCGACGCAAGCAGGTGAGATCGACTGAAACCTCTCGGTCCACTCCACCGTCGTCCGTGCCCAGCAACATGTGCCGGTGCCCGCACCGAGCGGCCACCAGCCCCACCTCAAAGGGGCCTCATCGGCAGAACGCCTGGGCGAAACGCCGTGGCATAGCCTCGATGCCCATCGGATGGAGGCGGTGCGGGAGTGAGGGCCTTGGCCGCTCGCGCGGCGGGTTCACCACCAAGCTCCACCTGAGCGCGGACGGCCGCTGCCTGCCGCTCTCCCTGGTCGTCACACCAGGACAGCGGTCGGACGCACCCAGTTCAAGACGGTGCTGGAAAAGATCCACGTCCCGGGAGCGGGCCGGGAAGACCCGCACGAAACCTGACAGCCTCGCCGCGGACAAGGCATATAGCAACACGTGCCCTGCCGCGAGCACCTGCGGCGCCGGGGCATTCGCCACACCACCCCCGAAAAGACCGACAGTCAAGCCGCCCGCCTGCCGCAGAGGTTCCCGCGGCGGGCGCCCACCGGAATTCGACGAAACGCGGTGCAAGAAGCGCAATACCGCCGAGCGGACGATCAACCGGCTCGAGCACACACGAGCCGTAGCGACCCGTTACGACAGGCGCAGCTACGTCTCCCTTAGACCGTGTCCTATGTGGTGAGGCGGATGAGTCGTTTGTAGCAGCAGAGGGCGGCGGCGAGGCCGAGAAAGGCCACGATGATGTCGCCGATCAAGCGCGGATATCGTCCCGTGGACGGGTCAGCCGGGCGGCTGCATCCTACAGAACGCCGCCACTGGGATCTCGAACTGTGCTTCGATCTTCGCGGCGTCCTACTCCCGGTCCGCTTGCCGGAGCATGCTGACGGCCTGCTCCACGATCGTGCCAAGTCTGACGACCTCGGCCCGCAGGATGCGAAGTTCGGCATAGGAGTCGAGGGTGAGCGCACCGCCCCACTGCCGTACGAGATCACGTGCGGGCTTGAACTCCCTGCATAGGTCAGCCCGACGTGACCGGGAGGACGTCAGGCGAGAGGGAGGCCGCTCGCGCCGACGCGCTCGTCATCCGCTTACGGTGGTGGCGGCGGCACAGCACCTCGTACCCCACGGTCTCCGCGGCCACGCCCACGTCCCCCACCACCACCTGCTCCCCCTCGACGACCATCTCGCCGCCCACCGTGCGTGCGTTGTGGGTGGCCCGTGCCCCGCACCAGCACATCGCCTCGACCTGCAGCGTCTCTACCCGGTCGGCCAGTTCGATCAGCCGCTGGGAGCCGGGGAAAAGCTTGGTGCGAAAGTCGGTCGTGATACCGAAGGCGAACACGTCGAGGCCCAAGTCGTCCACAATCCGAGCCAGCTGGTCGATCTGCTCCGGCAGCAGGAACTGGGCCTCGTCCACGACGACGTAGTCGACCTTCCCACCCCGCGACAGGCACTCCACCACATACGCGTAGAGGTCCAGCGCCGGCGTAGCCTCCACCGCCTCGGTGACCAGGCCCAGACGCGAGGACAGCTTGCCTTCGCCGGCCCGGTCATCCCGGGTGAAGATCAGGCTCTGCAGACCACGAGCCGACCGGTTGTGAACAATTTGGAGCGCCAGAGTCGACTTTCCACAGTCCATCGTCCCGGAGAAGAACGCCAGCTCAGACATGGAGAGAACAGGACCTTTCACACCGAACGACGATGGACTCATGCAACACAGACAAGGGCGGAGCCACTTCACACGACTCCCGCCACGACGTGGCCAATACATGGCGGATACCCAAGAAAGTCGGTGCTCTTTCCGCAGTCCATGGTTCCGGAGAAGAACACCAGCTCGGGCATGGCGAAGTGACGACCTTTCGGGTCAGGGCGTGAGGACGGGGCTTACGAACGGACTTCGAGCAGCGGAACCAGCTGCTCCACGGGCGTCATCGAGCCGTGCATGCCGGCCATCGCGGACTCGTTCGGCTCGTTGACGGATGCCGTGATGACGACGTCGTCGTGGGCGGCGGCGACGACGTCGCCGATCCGGCCCTGGACGCGCTCGTCGATCGTCGGTCCGAACCAGCCGGCCGCGATCGCCTCGTCGCGGCTCGCCACCCAGAACTGCTCGCCGAGCACCTCGCGCCAGCAGGCCAGTACGTCGGTCGCGGCGCCGGGCACCGCGTAGACGTGGCGGGCGCGGCCCTCGCCGCCGAGCAGGGCTACTCCGGCGCGCAGCTCCCAGTCCTCGTCGAAGTCGATCCGGGACTGTTCGTCGAACGGGATGTCGATCATGCCGTGGTCGGCGGTGACGTACAGCGCGGTGCGGGCCGGGAGCTGCTCGGCGAGGCGCTGGACGAGCCGGTCGACGCACATCAGCTGGCCGCGCCAGGCGTCGGAGTCGACGCCGAAGCGGTGGCCGCTGCCGTCGACCTCGCTGTAGTACGTGTAGACGAGGGAGCGGTCCCCGGCGGCCAGTTGCGCGGCGGCCAGGTCCATCCGCTCCTCGCCGGTGAGCCGCCCGTGAAACGTTCCGCCACTGAGCGCGACCTTGGTGAGCGGGGTGTCCCGGAAGGTCGGGGAGGAGACCTGCGCGGTGTGGACGCCGGCCGCGTCGGCGAGCTGGAAGACGGTCGGGTACGGCTGCCAGACGTGCGGCGGCGTCCAGGGCTTCCAGCGCAGCTGGTTCATCAGCTCGCCGATGGCGGGGTCGCGCACGGTGTAGCCGGGCAGTCCGTGCTCACCGGGCGGCCGTCCCGTACCGACCGAGGCGAGCGAGGTCGCGGTGGTGGCGGGGAACCCGGCCGTGATGGGCCGTCCCGTGCCGCCCCGGGAGCTGCCGAGGAGGGACGTCAGGAAGGGAGCCTCGGCCGGGTGGGCCTTGATCTGCTCCCAGCCGAGACCGTCGATCAGGAACACGCAGTTCCGGTCGGCGGGCGTCAGCTCGGCGATGCGGTGCTCGAACCCGGGTACGCCGACGCCGGCGGCGAGCGTCGGCAGCAGGTCGGCGAGGGAGCCGGAGCCGTACTCGGGGACGGGTGCGGTGTCCAGGGCGAGCGGCACCGGTTCGTCGGGCCAGGCGGACGCCATGGGTGCGGGCTGGACCATCAGCGGGTGGCCGCGGTGGCTTCGGACAGCGCCTGGGCGAAGGCGAGGGCCTGGCGGACCGTCTCGGGGCCGTCGCCGGCCTCGCTGACGCGCAGGCTCAGGTCGTCGGCGGTGGAGTTGCCGGTGTAGCCGTGGTCGGCGTCGCAGTTCGGGTCGCCGCAGGCGGCGGGCTCCAGGTCGATCCGCGAGACCGCGCCCCAGCCGATGGTGAGGACGACCTCGCGTGGCAGGGTGCCGGGCGTGTACGACTCGGGGTTGGCGACCACGCGACTGAGGACGACGGACGAGATCCGGCCGAGCTTGACCGACTCGGTGGAGGTGGTGGCGTACGGCGTCGGGGAGCTGGTGTCGGCGTTCTGCTCGTCGGTGTGGCTGACGATGAAGCGGTTGGCCGTCAGGACGAGGACCGTCACGTGGCGACGCACCTCGTTGGCGTCGAAGGTGGTCTCCTGGTGGACCAGGTACGACGCGATCGGCTCCCCGCCGACGGCGGCCTCCACCGCCTCGGCCACAAGGGCCGGGTAGTAGCCACTGCGCTCGATCGCCGCGCGCAGCCCCTGGGTGGTCGTACCGGTCTTCGCCATGGACTCCATCCTACGGGGGCGCGGTGACTGCACGGGACGCTCGGGAGCCGGGTCGGTGGGGGGTCAGTAGCTGGGGAGCCGGCGGGGGCCGAGGTCGGTGCGGGCGGGGGGCGGGGCGAGCCGGACGGTCGCGCCCAGGACGGAGAGCCCGCGCGGGGCGACGACCACCGGCTCCAGGCCGACGGCGACGATCTCCGGGTGGTCGTCCACCAGCCGGGACACCCGCAGCAGCAGCTCTTCGAGGGCGGGAGTGTCGACGGGCGCGGAGCCGCGCCAGCCGAACAGGAGCGGGGCGGTGCGGATGGAGCGGATCTGCTCGGCGACGTCCCGGTCGGTGGCGGGGACGAGGCGGTGCGCGGTGTCGCCGAGCAACTCGGAGGCCGCGCCCGCGAGCCCGAAGGACAGGACGGCGCCGACGGCGGGGTCGATGGCGGCGCGTACGACGGTGTCGACACCGCGCGGCACCATGGCCTGGACGACCGGCTGGAGCTCCTCGGGCTTGCCGAGGGTTTCGGTCAGCTCGGCGTAGGCGGCGCGCAACTGCTCCTCGGTCGCCAGGTCGAGGCGTACGCCGCCGAGGTCGGGGCGGTGGCGGAGGTGCGGGGCGGTGGTCTTGAGCGCGACGGGGTAGCCGAGGTCGGCGGCGGCGCGGACGGCGTCGTCGGGGGTGGGGGCGGGCAGCGCGGGGCGTACGGGGATGCCGTAGCGCCCGAGCAGCTCGCGGGCGGCGTCCGGGGCGAGGGTGATGCCCCGCTCGTCCACGTCCTGCGCGAGCGCCCGCTCGATCTGCGCGGCGGCTCCGGCCTCGTCGATGCCCTCGTACTCGGGGACGCGTCCCGGGTCGGCGACCTGGCGCCGCCACTGCCCGTACCTGACCGCCTCGGCCAGCGCCCGCACGGCCCGCTCGGCGGCGGGGTACGCGGGAATGCGGTATCCCCCGCCGGAGGCACCGGGCGGGGTGCCTGGCCCCGTGGTGCTCTGCGTGGCGCTTGTACCGGACGTGTCCGGTGCGGTGCCGGGGCTCCGCGGGGCCGACGTGTCCGGTGCGGTGCCCGGGCCTGGGGTGGTCTGTGCGGTGCTGGACGTGCCTGATGCGGTGGAGGCACCGGAGGCGACCCGCGCGCGTGTCGTGCCGGACGAGGCCGGCGCCGTGCTGGTGGCTGCCGCCAGGGAGTCGGCGAGGGCGCCCATTTCCACGTGGACCACCAGCACCGGCTTCGCCGGTGCCTCCGCGGAGGCGGCCCGCAGCGCCTCGGCCAGGACCTCGCCGTCGCCGGACTCGGTCACCCCGTTGTCGCCCACCCAGGGGATCGCGGTGACCACGACCGCGTCGCAGGCGTGGTCCCGGAGAGCCTCCGAGAGCGCCGTACGGAAGTCCTGTGGCGTGGCCGCCGTCGTCAGGTCGCGGGGCCGCAGGGGCCGCAGCCCCTCCGTCAGGCAGGCGTCGTACGTCAGGAGCCCCAGCGACTCGGAGTTGCCGAGGATCGCCACGCGCGGGCCCGCCGGGAGCGGCTGCCCGGCCAGCAGCAGGCCGGCGTCGACCAGCTCGGTGACCGTGTCGACGCGGATGACGCCCGCCTGCCGCAGCAGGGCCGAGACCGTGGTGTGGGGGATGCGGGTTACCGGTACCGCGTGGCCAGGGGGCGCGCTGCCGCTGTGCCGGCCGCCCTTGACGACGACGACCGGTTTCACCGCCGCCGTACGCCGGGCGAGACGCGTGAACTTGCGGGGGTTGCCGATCGACTCCAGGTAGAGCAGGACGACGTCGGTGTCGGGGTCGTCGTACCAGTGCTGCAGGAGGTCGTTGCCCGACACGTCCGCGCGGTTGCCCGCCGAGATGAAGGACGACAGGCCGGCGCCTCGCCGGTGCAGGCCGGACAGCAGGGCGATGCCGATGGCGCCGGACTGGGTGAACAGCCCGATCCGTCCCGGCACCGGCGGGTGCGGCGCGAGCGAGGCGTTGAGCCGTACGTCGGGCGCGGTGTTGATGATGCCGAACGCGTTGGGGCCGATGATGCGCATGCCGTACGAGCGTGCCCGGCGCACCAGTTCCCGCTGGCGCGCCCTGCCCTCGGCGCCCTGCTCGGCGTAACCGGCGGTGAGGGCCACCAGTCCCTGCACGCCGTGTTCCCCGCAGTCGGCGACGACCTCGGGGACCCGCTCGGCCGGTACGGCGACGACGGCGAGGTCGACGGGCTCCCCGATGTCGGCGACGGAGCGGAACGCGGGCACCCCCTCCAGGGAGGTCGTCGTCCCGGGGAGGGCACGGTTGACGGCGTACGTACGGCCGGTGTATCCGGCGTCCACGAGGTTGCGGAGGACGGTGCGGCCGACTCCGCCGGGGGCGCGGCCGGCACCGATGACGGCGACGGAGCCGGGAGCGAGGAGCCGCTGCACGGACCGGGCCTCGGCGCGCTGTTCGCGGGCGCGCTGCACGGCGAGGGACCGGTCGGTGGGCTCCAGGTCGAGGTGGAGCCGTACGGCCCCGTCCTCGAAGCTGCGCTTCTGGGTGTACCCGGCGTCCGTGAACACCTTGATCATCTTGTTGTTGGCGGGCAGGACCTCGGCCGCGAAGTGCCGGATGCCTCGCTCGCGGGCGACGGCCGCGATGTGTTCGAGCAGCGCGGACGCGACGCCCCGGCCCTGGTGGGCGTCCTGGACGAGGAACGCGACCTCGGCCTCGTCGGCGGGGGCACTCGCGGGCAGCCCCTGCGCGTTGATCCGGTCGTAACGCACGGTCGCGATGAACTCGCCGCCGACCGTGGCCGCGAGCCCCACCCGGTCCACGTAGTCGTGGTGGGTGAAGCGGTGCACGTCCTTGGCGGAGAGCCGGGGGTAGGGTGCGAAGAACCGGTAGTACTTCGACTCGTCCGAGACCTGCTCGTAGAAGCTGACCAGGCGCTCGGCGTCATCCGTGGTGATCGGCCTGATCCGCGCGGTGCCGCCGTCCCGCAGCACCACGTCGGCCTCCCAGTGGTCGGGGTATACGTGTTCCGGCTGATCCGACGGGGTCCGCATGGGCCCCAGCGTACGGTGCGGCCGGCTGGTCGTGGAGGTGCTGTGGACAACGCTGGGTGAGGCGCGTCGACCGGCCGCCGGGCCCGGCGTGGAGGCCGGTTCGAGCACTCTGCCGGACATGAGAGACTGGATTCCACAACTGGTCTAGACAACCCGCCAAGACTCGAAGGGCAACACCATGGCTGAGCGCCGCGTCAACGTCGGCTGGGCCGAGGGCCTGCACGCCCGCCCCGCCTCCATCTTCGTCCGTGCCGCCACGGCCGCCGGCGTCCCCGTGACGATCGCCAAGGCCGATGGCAACCCGGTCAACGCCGCGTCGATGCTCGCGGTGCTGGGCCTGGGCGCGCAGGGCGGCGAGGAGATCGTGCTCGCTTCGGACGCGGAGGGCGCGGACGCCGCCCTGGACCGTCTGGCGAAGCTGGTTGCCGAGGGCCTCGAGGAACTCCCCGAGACCGTCTGACCCTCCCGGTCACCCCCACCTGCATCAGAGCGGAGCCGCATCCCCGGGACCCGGGCGGTACGGCTCCGCTTTTTGCCGCCTCGGGGCGCTCGTCCTGGCGCGACAACGCGCCTTGAGCGCGCCGGGGCCGCACGCGACACGGCCCGGGCGGCCGACCCGGGCACCACGGCGGTCGGCCCCGCCGCCCAGGCCACCGCCGGCCGCCCGAGAGCAGGGCGCTGCACTCGCCCCCACCGGCCACGACGGGCACCTGGCGGGCACCTGGCGCGTGGACCCCACCGGTCTCTTCGGGACGCCTGGCGCGTGGCCAACCGGCCGCTTCGGGCGCCTCAGGCCCGTGGACGACCCGCCGCGATGGGCGCCTGGCGCGTGGACCCCACCGGTCGCCTCGGGCACTCAAGCGCCTCCGCCCCACTGGCCACAACGGTCACCTCAAACGCGTCGACCCCACGAGCCGCTTCGGGCGCCGACGCAGGCCCCACCCGTCACGTGCGGCACGGGCGCCTCGCCGCCACAGGTCGCTTACGGCACCCCGGGCGCGTCGGCCTGACGGGCAACCCCCGGACGTCGCCACGGGGCGCTTGTCGGCCGCATTCGGCGCGGCGCCGTGCCGCTTACGTCATCCGGTTCGGCGGGCCGGCCACGGTCCGGTGCGCGAGGTCTCCTTTTATGGGCGACCATTTCCGGGCAGGGGGAATTCCGTGCCTCAGGAATTCCCCCGTCTTTGTATACGGCGCCGCTGTTAATTGCGGGCGCTCGCGGTGTTTACGCGATGTTGCGAGGTCCTCACACGCCCGGCCGGCCGCTCGGGCCGTTCCTGGCGGCGCAGCCGGTGCGCGGTCAGCGAGCGCTCGACGTGGAGGGCGGTGAGCGCGCGGGCGCGTTCCGCGTCGCCGCGGGCGACGGCGTCCACGATCGCGCCGTGCTCGGCCCACGCCTCCACCGGCTGGGCCGGCTGTTCGACCGCGTACATCCAGGCGATCTTGTGCCGGAGCTGGGTGAGCAGCGCCGTCAGCGCCGGGCTGCCGGACGCCTGGGCGAGCGTCTCGTCGAACCAGCCGCCCAGCGAGCGGAGGTCCTCCCCCTGGCCACGGCGCGCCCGCTCCTGGCCCAGCCTGACCAGGCCGCGCAACACCTTCAGATGTGCGTCGGTGCGGCGCTGGGCGGCGCGCGCGGCGCCCAGCGGCTCCAGCAGCGTACGCATCTCCAGCAGGTCGGCCGCCTCCTGCTCGGTGGGCTCGGCGACGCACGCGCCGACGTGGCGGCGGGTGGTGACGAAGCCCTCCGACTCCAGGGTGCGCAGCGCCTCGCGGACCGGGACGCGCGAGACGCCGTAGCGGCGGGCCAGCTGCTCCTCGGTGAGCCGGCTGCCGCGCTCGAACACGCCGGTGACGATGTCGTCGCGGATCGCCGTGCATACCGAGTGCGCTGGAATGCGCATACCAGAACCCCCAACTTAATCCGCGCGAAACTCAGCTGATTGACGCCTGTTCAGTGACTCTATTGCAGCGGGACGGAATTTCCGATAGCCACCCGTAAACCATGGAGTTCTTTTTGGCCAGGAGGCCGCCCCCGGGTTGCCCGGACATGGCGAAGGCCCCGGTTCGTTTCCCGAGCCGGGGCCTTCGCAGAACGAGGGGAGAGGGGCGGGGTCAGACGTTCACGCCGTGCGACCGGAGGTACGCGACGGGGTCGATGTCCGAGCCGTACTCGGCGCTCGTACGGGCCTCGAAGTGGAGGTGCGGTCCGGACGAGTTGCCGGTGGAGCCGGAGAGGCCTATCTGCTGGCCGGGCATGACGGTCTGGCCGACCGAGACGTTGATGGAGGACAGGTGGCCGTACTGGGTGTACGTACCGTCGTTCATCCGGATCACGATGTTGTTGCCGTACGCGCCGCCCCAGCCGGCCTCGACGACGGTGCCCGCGCCCACGGACACCACGCGGGAGCCGGAGGCGGCGTGGAAGTCGATGCCGGTGTGGCTGCCGGAGGACCACATGGCGCCGCCGGTCTGGTAGCCGGTGCTGACGTACGTGCCGGCGACGGGGAGCTGGAAGGCGTTGAGCCGCTGGCGCTCGGCCTCGCGGTCGGCGCGCTCCTTGGCCTCGCGGGCCGCCTTCACACGGGCCTCGGCCTTGCGCTTCGCCTCCGCCTCGGCCTTCGCCTGGGCGGCGGCCTTGGCGGCGGCCTCCTGGGCCTCCAGCTCCTGGGCCTCGGCCTGGGCGTCGACCCGCTCGGCGAGTGTGTCGGTGATGATCGCCTGGTTGAGGCCGGTGTCCTCGAGCGAGAGCGGAGCGGCGTCCTTGTTGGCGGCGAGCGCCGGGGAAGCGAGGGATCCGACGACGCCGGTGGTGGCGAGGGCCGCGACTCCGGCGACGTGTGCGCTCTTGCGGCTCAGGAAGCCGGGGCGGCTCGGGGCACGGTGCTTCCCGGTGGCACGGGTGAACGCCATGAAGTGGCTGGTCCTTTCCTTCCTTCTCGCCTACCGGGTTAGCTGACGGGTTCGGAGCAGGAAGGTCTCCTACGGGCCCCTCCGCACGGGTGCGAAGGCGTCCGATTCACCCCAGGGACTGCGTGGGTCCCCGGCTCCCCAGGCTCGCGCCGGACGGGGACTCGGCGATCGCTGCCCGGTGCCGCGGGTGCGGCGGGTACCGGTCGGACAGCGCATCAGACGCTAAGCGGCTGATCTTTCAATCACCAAACGGACACGGTTTTTTGTAGCGCACGCCACAGGGCAGACACCGAACCTCCGCAACAAAGCGGACATATGGCCGGGACCCCGGCATCGCCCGATGCCGGGGTCCCACATAACCCCTCCTGGAGGAGAGGCGCGTCAATCAGCCGGTGACAACCGTCACTTCGCCGATGCCGAGCGCCTCGACGGGCTCCTTGATCTGAGCCGCGTCACCAACGAGGACCGTGACCAGACGGTCCACCGGGAAGGCACTGACGACCGCCGCGGTGGCCTCCACGGTGCCCGTCTCGGCGAGCCGGGCGTACAACTGGGCCTGGAAGTCGTCCGGGAGGTGCTGCTCGACCTGGTCGGCGAGGGTGCCCGCGACGGAGGCAGCCGTCTCGTACTTGAGCGGGGCGACGCCCACCAGGTTCTGGACGGCCGTCTCGCGCTCGGCGTCGGTCAGGCCCTCGGCGGCGAGGGTGCGCAGCACCTTCCACAGGTCGTCGAGCGCCGGACCCGTGTGGGGCGTGTCGACCGAGCCGCTGATGGCGAGCATGGCCGCGCCGCCCTCCGGGCCGGAGCGCAGCACCTGGCCGAAGGCCCGTACGCCGTAGGTGTAGCCCTTCTCCTCGCGCAGGACCTTGTCCAGGCGGGAGGTGAGGGTGCCGCCCAGGCAGTAGGTGCCGAGCACCTGGGCCGGCCAGACCCGGTCGTGCCGGTCGGGGCCGATACGGCCGATGAGCAGCTGCGTCTGTACAGCGCCGGGCCGGTCGACGATGACGACACGGCCGGTGTCGTCGGCCGTCACGGGCGGTACGGGGCGGGGCTCGGCCGTGTCGCCCGTCCAGGCGCCGAGGGTGTCGGCGAGCACCGCGTCGAGGTCGACGCCGGTGAGGTCACCGACAACGACCGCGGTGGCGGTGGCGGGGCGTACGTGCGCCTCGTAGTAGGCGCGAACGGCCGCGGCGTCGATGCGGGCGACGGTCTCCTCGGTGCCCTGGCGGGGGCGCGACATACGGGAGGTGGCCGGGAACAGCTCCTTGGACAGCTGCATGGCGGCGCGACGGGACGGGTTGGCGATCTCGTGCGGGATCTCGTCGAGCCGGTTGCGGACGAGGCGCTCGACCTCGCTGTCGTCGAAGGCGGGGGCCCGCAGCGCCTCGGCGACCAGCCCGAGGGCCTTGGCCAGCCGGGAGACGGGGACTTCGAGGGAGACCCGTACGCCGGGGTGGTCGGCGTGCGCGTCGAGCGTGGCGCCGCAGCGCTCCAGCTCGGCGGCGAACTCCTCCGCCGAGTGCTTGTCGGTGCCCTCGGACAGGGCCCGCGCCATGATCGTGGCGACGCCGTCGAGGCCCTCGGGCTCGGCTTCGAGCGGGGCGGCGAGGAAGATCTCGACGGCCACGACCTGCTGGCCGGGGCGATGGCAGCGCAGCACGGTCAGGCCGTTGCCGAGGGAGCCGCGGTCGGGGGCGGGGAAGGCCCACGGCTTGGCGGTGCCGGGCCGGGGCTGCGGGTGGAACTCCATGGACGTCAGGGACACAGCGGCGTCGCTCACTGGTCGGCCCCCTCTTCTTCCTGGTCGCTGTCGTCGGTGCTGACCGGTTCGTAGACCAGCACCGCGCGGTTGTCGGGGCGGAGGCGGGCCTTGGCGACCGCCTGCACCTCCTCGGCGGTGACGTCCAGGACGCGCTGGACGGCGGTCAGGGCGAGCTGCGGGTCGCCGAACAGCACGGCGAACCGGCACAGTTCGTCCGCGCGGCCGGCGACCGTGCCGAGCCGGTCCAGCCATTCGCGCTCCAGCTGGGCCTGGGCGCGCTCCATCTCCTCGGGCGTGGGGCCCTCGGCGGCGAACCGGGCCAGCTCCTCGTCGACGGCCGCCTCGATGTCGGGCACCTCGACCCCGCCGGACGTCTTCACGTCCAGCCAGCCGAGCGAGGGCGCGCCGGCCAGGCGCAGCAGGCCGAAACCGGCCGCCACGGCCGTACGGTCGCGGCGCACCAGGCGGTTGTGCAGCCGCGACGACTCGCCGCCGCCCAGGACGGTGAGGGCGATGTCGGCGGCGTCGCACTCGCGCGTGCCGTCGTGCGGGAGCCGGTAGGCGGCCATCAGGGCGCGGGCCGGGACCTCCTCCTCGAGGACCTCGCGCAGCTGCTCGCCGATAACCTCCGGCAGCGTCCCGTCCCGCGGCGGCTGCTTGCCGTCGTGGGACGGGATGGAGCCGAAGTACTTCTCGATCCAGGCCAGCGTCTGCTCGGGGTCGATGTCGCCGACGACCGACAGGACGGCGTTGTTCGGCGCGTAGTACGTACGGAAGAAGTTCCGCGCGTCCTCGAGGGTGGCGGCGTCCAGGTCGGCCATGGAGCCGATCGGCGTGTGGTGGTAGGGGTGGCCCTCCGGGTAGGCGAGGGCGGTCAGCTTCTCGAAGGCCGTGCCGTACGGAACGTTGTCGTACCGCTGGCGGCGCTCGTTCTTGACGACGTCCCGCTGGTTCTCCATGGACTCGTCGTCGAGCGCGGCGAGCAGGGAGCCCATCCGGTCGGCTTCCAGCCACAGCGCCAGCTCCAGCTGGTGGGCGGGCATGGTCTCGAAGTAATTGGTGCGCTCGAAGCTGGTGGTGCCGTTGAGGGAGCCCCCGGCGCCCTGCACCAGCTCGAAGTGGCCATTGCCCTGGACCTGCTTGGAGCCCTGGAACATCAGGTGCTCGAAGAGGTGGGCGAGGCCGGTGCGGCCCTCGACCTCGTGGCGTGAGCCGACGTCGTACCAGAGGCAGACCGCGGCGACCGGGGTCAGGTGGTCCTCGGAGAGCACCACGCGCAGGCCGTTGGCCAGGCGGTGCTCGGTCGCTGTCAGGCCGCCGGAGCCGGCCTGGGCTGTGGCCGTGTGACCCATGGGCATGTACGTCCCTTCGATCGCTCTGTGAAAAAGTCCAGCTGCGGGCCGCTGTGGATGTCCCCTGCCACTCTATGCAGCTGCTGCGACCTGCGGCGGACCGCTGTGGAAGTCCTGCCACTGTATGCAAGCGCACTGACACCTGGCGAAGTTCCCGGATCCGCGTTCCGTCCCTCTTCCGGGTCGCGGTCGGCGTTGTCAGTGGGACGGTCCACAATGGTCCGCGTCAGATCAACCTTGTTGGTGAAGGAGCCGCAGCCGCGATGGCCCGCCGCAGCACGAAGACCACGCAGCCAGACGACTTCGAGGAGAAGATCCTCGACATCGACGTCGTCGATGAAATGCAGGGCTCCTTCCTCGAGTACGCGTACTCGGTGATCTACTCCCGGGCCCTGCCGGACGCCCGCGACGGCATGAAGCCGGTGCACCGCCGCATCGTGTACCAGATGAACGAGATGGGCCTGCGGCCCGAGCGCGGCTTCGTGAAGTGCGCCCGGGTCGTCGGTGAGGTGATGGGCAAGCTCCATCCGCACGGTGACGCGTCGATCTACGACGCCCTGGTGCGCATGGCGCAGCCGTTCTCGATGCGCCTGCCCCTGGTGGACGGGCACGGGAACTTCGGCTCGCTGGGCAACGACGACCCGCCGGCCGCCATGCGGTACACCGAGTGCCGGATGGCCGACGCGACGTCCCTGATGACGGAGTCGATCGACGAGGACACCGTCGACTTCAACCCGAACTACGACGGGCAGGAGCGCGAGCCGGTCGCGCTACCCGCCGCCTTCCCGAACCTGCTGGTCAACGGCGCGTCCGGGATCGCGGTCGGTATGGCCACCAATATGCCCCCGCACAACCTGGGCGAGGTCATCGCCGCCGCCCGGCACCTGATCAGGCACCCGGGCGCCGACCTGGAGACCCTGATGCGGTACGTGCCGGGTCCGGACCTGCCGACGGGTGGCCGGATCGTGGGCCTGTCCGGCATCAAGGACGCGTACGAATCGGGCCGCGGCTCCTTCAAGATCCGTGCCACGGTGACCGTGGAGAACGTGACGGCGCGCCGCAAGGGCCTCGTCGTGACCGAACTGCCCTTCGCGGTCGGCCCGGAGAAGGTGATCGCCAAGATCAAGGACCTGGTGGCGGCCAAGAAGCTGCAGGGCATCGCCGACGTCAAGGATCTGACCGACCGCGAGCACGGGCTGCGGCTGGTCATCGAGGTCAAGAACGGCTTCATCCCGGAGGCCGTCCTGGAGCAGCTGTACAAGCTGACGCCGATGGAGGAGTCCTTCGGCATCAACAATGTGGCCCTGGTCGACGGGCAGCCGCTCACGCTGGGTCTGAAGGAACTGCTGGAGGTCTACCTGGACCACCGCTTCGAGGTGGTCCGGCGCCGCAGCGAGTTCCGGCGCACCAAGAAGCGCGACCGGCTGCACCTGGTCGAGGGCCTGCTGGTGGCGCTGCTCGACATCGACGAGGTCATCCGTGTCATCCGGTCGAGCGACAACTCGGCGCAGGCCAAGGAGCGCCTGATCGAGCGCTTCTCCCTGAGCGAGATCCAGACGCAGTACATCCTGGACACGCCGCTGCGCCGGCTCACCAAGTTCGACCGGATCGAGCTGGAGAGCGAGCGCGACCGGCTGAAGAGCGAGATCGAGGAGCTGACCCGGATCCTGGAGTCGGACGCCGAGCTGCGCAAGCTGGTCTCCTCGGAACTGGCGGCGGTGGCCAAGAAGTTCGGTACGGAGCGGCGTACGGTCCTGCTGGAGTCGGCGGGCGCGCCGGTCGCGGCGGCGTCCCTGGAGGTCGCGGACGACCCGTGCCGGGTGCTGCTGTCGTCGACGGGTCTGCTGGCCCGTACGGCGAGCGGTGAGCCGCTGCCGGACAGCGGCGGCAAGCGCACCAAGCACGATGTGATCGTCTCGGCGGTGCCCGCGACGCAGCGCGGCGAGGTCGGCGTGGTGACGTCCACCGGGCGGCTGCTGCGGCTGTCGGTGATCGACCTGCCCCAGCTGCCGGACACGGCGTCCGCGCCGAACCTGTCGGGCGGGGCGCAGGTGTCGGAGTTCCTGACGCTGGACAAGGACGAGACGGTCATCTGCCTGACGACCCTCGACGAGTCCTCGCCGGGGCTGGCGATCGGCACCCTGCAGGGTGTGGTCAAGCGGGTGGTACCGGACTATCCGGCGAACAAGGAGGAGCTGGAGGTCATCGGCCTCAGGGAGGGTGACCGGATCGTCGGCGCGGCCGAGCTGCGCACGGGCGAGGAGGACCTGGTCTTCATCACCTCCGACGCCCAGCTGTTGCGGTTCCAGGCCTCCCAGGTGCGGCCGCAGGGCCGTCCGGCGGGCGGTATGGCCGGTATCAAGCTGTCGGCCGGCGCCGAGGTGATCTCGTTCACCGCCGTCGACCCGGCGGAGGACGCGGTGGTGTTCACGGCCGCCGGTTCGTCCGGTGCGCTGGACCCGACGGCGGCCACGTCGGCGAAGCTGACGCCGTTCGACCAGTACCCGCGCAAGGGCCGCGCGACGGGCGGTGTGCGCTGCCAGCGGTTCCTGAAGGGCGAGGACGTGCTGGTCCTGGCCTGGGCGGGCGCGGCACCGGCCCGCGCCGCGCAGAAGAACGGCACCCCGGTGGACCTTCCGGAGATCGACCCGCGCCGCGACGGCTCGGGTACGCCACTGCCGAAGCAGGTGGAGGTGCTGGCGGGACCGGCGTCGTAACGGGGCATCGCGCGAGGCGCGCCCGCCGGCGGGCAGGCGCGCCGGGGGCGTTATCGCCAGGGGATGTTCCGCCAGGGGCTGCCCTCGTCGTCGGTGAGCAGCCGGTGGGCGGCGAGGGCGCTCTCGTAGAAGCAGCCGTACTCCTCGTCGTCGAAGCGCAGCACCCTTCCGAGCGTGTACCCCGCCGAGAAGCTCTCCCAGGAGGAGTACGCGGCCTTGGCGAGCGCGCCCGCGTGGACGATCGTCTGCTCGGCCTGCTGCGGGTGGCAGTAACGGGCGGAGAGGCCCCAGCGGGCGAGATTGACGGCCCTGCCGTAGTCGTACGCCGAGGCCGTGGTCACCCAGCCATCCTCCGGCAGGAGCCCGTCGGCCCGGAACCGCGCCTCGTAGCGCATGATGCGGCGCACCAGTTCCTCCATCTTCGCGACCAGCGCGGGAGGGGCTCCCCGGTCCTGAAGGCTTCCGGCGGCGGTTTCGCGCCACAGGTCGGCGGGCGGGAGTTCACCGATGCCCTTGCGGAGCTGTTCGCGCACGCGCAGCGCGTACTCGGGCTCGGCCGGACTGTTGCTGTAGTCCAGCAGGGCCTCCGTCTCCCGCTGCCAGCCGCCGTGGTCGGTGATGCCCCAGGACTCGCGCAGCGTGCGCCTCTGGGAGTTGTAGCCGCGGTAGACCGTGCCGACCTCGTTCCAGGGCACACCGTTGGACACCGCGAGGTGCGCCCCGCACGCCAGCCCGAAGGCGAGAGGCCCGAACAGCGGCCCGGTGTGCAGGGCGGTCAGGCGCTCGTCGGTGCTGTGCTCGGCGGCCTCAGCGTGGAGGCGGCGCCACAGGGCCCGGTCCTCGGGCGAGGTCCGCAGGTGCACCGCGACCGGGGAGCCCGGATTGACGGCGAGCCACAGCCTGAGGTCGGACCAGTCGTCGTCCGCCGCCCAGGCCAGGGTGGCATCGTGGAACACCCAGTCCGGGTGCCAGGGCGGCAGCATGCCCCGGGTGAACAGGGGCCTGTACCAGGCACCGGTCATGGGGTCGCGCGCCGATCGCCACCGGACGATGCCGGCCTCGGCGTCGACCTCATGGCGGGCCTGGCCGATGAACAGCTCGGCGGCCGCCAGGACCCGCAGTTGCGCGTGTACGTCCCCGCGCTGCCCTGCCTCGTACAGCTGCCGCTCGACGTGCGTGGGCGGTACCCAGTTCATGACCACGGCACGCTCCGGTCCGGGTTCGCGCCGTACGGCGGGCGCTCGGCCTCTGCCGACGGTATCCGGTGTGTCGTCCCCGATATCACGGGATGATCTTAGGGAGCGTCTTCGGCGGGCCTGTCCGCGGGCTCGGGCACGTACCGCAGGACGCCCCACATGCTGTGCTCCTCCGGGGCGTCCTGCGGGCCGGTCACCCGGCAGTCGTCCAGGGCTTTGTGCAGGGCGTCGCCGTCCGTGCCGGAGCCGATGAGGACGAGCTGGGTGAGGCGTTGCCCGCCGTGCGGCCAGGGCTCGGGGTAGAAGCGGAGGAAGCGGCCGACCGCGTGCAGGGCGTAGCGGTTGGCGGGGTCGAGGGCGCCGAAGTCGACGAAGCCCTTGATGCGGTAGAGGCCCTCGGGGCGGGAGTCCAGGAAGTCCAGCAGCCGCCGGGGGTGCATCGGCTCCTCGGCGGTGAAGGAGACGGTGTCGTACGCCGCGTGCGGATGAGCGTGGTGCTCGTCCTCACGCAGGTCGTCGAAGGAGAGCTGCCCTTCGATCTCGTCCTCCCGGCGCGTAGCGCGGTCGAAGAGGAGCTCGGGGTCGACCCGGCCGTACGCGGCGTCGACGACGGCGGCGCGCTCGGCAAGGCCGGCGACGGTCGTGCGGACGCGGCGCAGCTCGTCGTGGCCGACCCGGTCGGACTTGTTGACGACGACGAGGTCGGCGATGCGCAGATGCCTGTCGGTCTCGGGATGACGTGCGCAGATGGCGTCGAACTCGGCGGCGTCGACGACCTGGATCAGCCCGCCGTACACGACGCGGTCGTTGTCGCTGGCGAGAATCATCCGCACCAGTTCCTGCGGCTCGGCGAGGCCGCTCGCCTCGATGACGATGACGTCGAGGCGGGAGGAGGGCCGGGTGAGGGTCTCCAGGTAGGTGTCGAGCTCACTCGCGTCCACGGCGCAGCACAGGCAGCCGTTGCCGAGGGAGACGGTCGAGCCGACCTGTCCGGCGACGGTCATGGCGTCGATCTCGATCGAGCCGAAGTCGTTGACCATGACGCCGACGCGGGTACCTCTGGCGCTGCGCAGCAGGTGGTTGAGCAGGGTCGTCTTTCCCGACCCGAGGAAGCCCGCGAGGACGACGACGGGGATCTGCTGCACGCTGCTCAAGGGGCACCCTTCTCGGTCGGCTCCGCGTTCGGCGGCTTGCGGCCCCCAGAATAGGCGGGGCTCCTCGTGGCAGTGACGTCGGACATTTCATAAAGGTGCCCGGCCCTTTACCGTTCCTGGCATGAGCCCCGCACCGACCTCCGCCCCCTCCTCCGCCGTGCGCGCCCCCGCGCGACGCCGGCGGTTCGGCTGGCCGCAGCGGGTGTTCTCGCAGGTCCTGCTGATGCAGCTGGCCATCGTCGTGGGCGTCACGGTGCTGGCCACCGGCCTGTTCCTGGCGCCGCTCAGCGCCCAGCTCGACGACCAGGCGATGCGGCGGGCCCTGGCGATCGCCGAGACCACCGCATCGAGCGAGGTCGCCGAGGAGCTCACCAGCACGCCGCCGAACGCCACCGGGCCCGTACAGGCGGAGGCCGAGCGGATCAGGCGGGCCACCGGCGCCGAGTACGTGGTGATCATGGACCGGCGTGGTGTGCGGTGGTCGCACACCGACCCGGCCCAGATCGGCAGGGTCGTCTCCACCGACCCGAGCGAGGCCCTCGCGGGCAAGGACGTGATGGAGATCGACAGCGGTACGCTCGGGCGCTCGGCCCGCGGAAAGGTTCCGCTGCGGGACGCCGGGGGCGAGATCGTCGGCGCGGTGTCCGTCGGCATCGAGTACGACAGTGTCCGCGCGCGACTGCTGGCGGCGATCCCGGGGCTGCTCGCGTACGCGGGCGGTGCTCTGGCCGTCGGGGCGCTGGCCGCGTACCTGATCTCCCGGAGGCTCCAGCGGCAGACCCATGACCTGGCCTTCTCCGACATCTCGGCGCTGCTCGCCGAACGTGAGGCGATGCTGCACGGGATCCGTGAGGGCGTCGTGGCGCTGGACCGGGCGGGGCGGATCCGGCTGGTGAACGACGAGGCGCAGCGGCTGCTGGGTGTGGGGCCCGAGGCCACGGGCCGGCCGCTGGAGGAGGTGCTCGGGGAGGGGCGTACGACCGACGTACTCGCCGGCCGGGTCACCGGTGAGGACCTGGTGACCGTACGCGGACACAGGGTGCTGATCGCCAACCGGATGCCGACCGACGACGGGGGTGCCGTGGCCACCCTCCGCGACCGTACCGAGCTGGAGCGGCTCGGGCGCGAGCTCGACTCCACGCGCGGCCTCATCGACGCCCTGCGTGCACAGGATCATGAGCACGCCAATCGGATGCACACGTTGCTGGGGCTGCTGGAGCTGGAGATGCACGAGGAGGCGGTGGAGTTCGTCACCGAGGTGGTGGGCGTGCATCGGGCGACGGCCGAGCAGGTCACGGAGAAGGTGCACGACCCGCTGCTGGCCGCGCTGCTCGTGGGCAAGGCCACGGTGGCGGCGGAGCGCAGCGTCTCGTTGCGCCTCGCGCCCGGGACGCTGCTGCCCGACCGGCTGGTCGAGCCACGTGAGCTGGTGACGGTCGTCGGCAACCTCGTCGACAACGCGGTCGACGCCGCGGCCGGGTCCCAGGAGCCGCTCGTCGAGGTCGAGCTGCGCACGGAGGGCCGTACGGCGGTCCTCCGGGTCACCGACAGCGGGCCGGGCGTCCCGCCCGAGCGGCGGGAGCTGGTCTTCACGGAAGGCTGGTCCACCAAGGACCTCCCCGCCCACGGGGGCCGCCGCGGGCTGGGCCTGGCCATGGTGCGCCGCCTGGCGGAGCGCCAGGGCGGCACCGCGGACGTGTCGGAGGCCCTGGGCGGCGGGGCGGAATTCATCGTCGTCCTCCCGGAGGCCCTGACGGACCCCGGCCAGGTGGCCGTGGAGGTGGACGGGACGACGGGCCACGCGACGGCCCACCCGCCGACCGGGGACACCCCGCGCCCGGCGCGGCCCGAGTCCCCGACGGGGCTCGGCGGGCCGGAGAGCCGCGAGGAACCGACCGGTCCGGCCGGGCTCGCCGAACCCGAAGATCCGACCATCTTCGCGGCCGGCGAGGCGCCACCAGAACCTCAGCGGCCGACGGGCCCCGCCGAGACGCCGGTGGCGCCTGCGCGGCCGACCGGCGTCACCCGGGGGCCTGTGGCGCTCGTGGGGCCCGTGGGGCCCGTGGGCGGCATCGAGAGGCCTCTGGGGAGTAAGCGGCTGACGGGTGCCGCGGGGCCCGTGGTGCCTGAGCAACCCACGGACGCCGCCGAGGCGCCGGCGGCGGGTAAGCGGCCGACGGGCTCCGCCGAGGCGACGGCGAGGCCTGAGCGACCCACGGGTCCCGTGGGGGAGCCGGTGCGCGCCGCCGGGGTGGAGGCGGACGGGTCCGGGGGTTCGTGGTGATCGGCGTACTGGTCGTGGACGACGACACCCGGGTCGCGGCGATCAACGCCGCGTACGTGGCCAAGGTGCCGGGTTTCCAGGTCGTCGCGCTGGCTCATAGCGCCGCGGAGGCACTCGCCCGGGTCGAGGACTTGCCGGTCGACCTCATCCTGCTCGACCACTACCTGCCGGACGAGAACGGCCTCGCGGTCGTGCGGGAGCTGCGCCGGCGCGGGCACCAGACCGACGTGATCATGGTGACGGCGGCCCGCGATGTGGCCACCGTCCAGGCCGCTCAGCGCCATGGGGCGCTCCAGTACCTGGTGAAGCCGTTCAACTTCGCGGGCCTGCGCCCCAAGCTGGAGGCGTACGCGGCGCTGCGGCGCACGCTCGACGGCGGCGGCGAGGCCGAGCAGGCGGAGGTGGACCGGATCTTCGGCGCCCTGTCGGTGAACTCGGGCGCGCCCGACCTGCCCAAGGGCCACTCCCCCACCACGGCCGAGCTCGTACGCCAGGTGCTGCTCGCCGCCGACGGCCCGCTGTCCGCGCAGGAGATCGCGGAACGGGCGGGGGTGAGCCGGCAGACGGCGCAGCGGTATCTGAAGCTGCTGGAGCGGGCCGGGCGGGTGCGCCTGTCGTTGAAGTACGGCGAGACCGGCCGCCCGGAACACCGCTACACGTGGGTCCCCTCGTAGGCCACCGGCCTACACCGCGCCCGCGCCCGTCAGAGCCCGTACCTCCGTCTCCGCGTGCCTGGCCTCGTCCGGAGGCTCCCGTGAGGTGACCGTGCCGAGCCAGCCGGCGAGGAAGCCCAGCGGGATGGAGGCCAGGCCCGGGTTCTGGAGCGGGAAGAGCTGGAAGTCCACGCCGGGGAAGAGCGCCTCGGGGCTCCCCGAGACGACGGGCGAGAGCGCCACCAGCAGCACGGCCGGGACGAGCCCTCCGTACACCGACCAGACCGCGCCGCGCGTGGTGAAGTTCCGCCAGAACAGCGAGTACAGCAGCACCGGCAGGTTCGCGGAGGCGGCGACCGCGAAGGCGAGCCCCACCAGGAACGCCACGTTCAGGTCCCGGGCCAGCAGCCCGAGACCGATGGCGACCGCGCCGATGCCGACGGAAGCCACGCGCGCCACCGCGACCTCGCCGTACCGCTTTGCTCCCGGCCGCTTCAGCGAGGCGTACAGGTCGTGTGCGACCGACACCGACGAGGCCAGCGTGATGCCCGCGACGACGGCCAGGATCGTCGCGAACGCCACCGCCGCGACCACCGCGAACAGCACCGCTCCGCCGGTCGAGCCCGCTCCCCCGCCCAGGTCGAGGGCGAGCAGCGGCACGGCGGTGTTGCCCGCGGCGTTGGACGCCCGCACCTCCTCGGTGCTGACGATCGCGGCGGCGCCGAAGCCCAGGACGATCGTCATCAGGTAGAAGCTGCCGATGAGACCGATGGCCCAGACGACCGAGCGGCGGGCGGCCCGCGCGGTCGGCACGGTGTAGAAGCGGGACAGGATGTGCGGCAGTCCGGCGGTGCCGAGGACCAGCGCCAGGCCGAGGCTGATGAAGTCCAGGCGCGCGGTCCAGTCCCCGCCGTACTTCAGACCGGGTGACAGGAAATCCCGGCCGTGCCCGCTGCGTTCCGCCGCGGTGGTGAGCAGCTGGTTGACATCGCCGTGGAAGCGCAGCAGGACGAGCACGGTGAGCGCGATCGCGCCCGCCATCAGCAGCACGGCCTTGACGATCTGGATCCAGGTGGTGGCTCGCATCCCTCCCAACGACACATAGATCACCATGAGTGCACCCACGCCGATCACGGTCCACGAGCGCGCGGCTTCGCTCGTACCGCCCAGCAGCAGCGCGACCAGGCTGCCGGCCCCGACCATCTGCGCCACCAGATAGAGAACGGACACGGTGACCGAGGAAGTTCCCGCCGCGATCCGCACAGGCCGCTCCCGCATCCGCGCCGCGATCACGTCGGCGAGGGTGAACCGGCCGCAGTTGCGTACGAGTTCGGCGACCAGGAACAGCACGACGAGCCAGGCCACCAGGAAGCCCACCGAGTAGAGCATCCCGTCGTAGCCGAAGAGGGCGATCAGGCCGGAGATGCCGAGGAAGGACGCGGCGGACATGTAGTCGCCTGCGATCGCGAAACCGTTCTCCATGGGGGAGAACAGCCTGCCTCCGGCGTAGAACTCCTCCGCCGAGCCCTGCCGGCGGCGGCTCACCCATGTCGTGATCGCCAGCGTGCCGGCGATGAACGCGCTGAACAGCAGGAGTGCCAGTACCTGGTGGTCTCCGGTCAACGCTCGACCGCCCCTCGCGTCAACTCCTGGGTGTCCCAACGTAGATCGAGGGCGGCGCGGTCGCGGTGCAGCCGTGCGTGGCGTACGTACGCCCAGGTGAGCCCGAAGGTGGTGAGGAACTGCCCCAGCCCCGCGATCATCGCCACGTTCACCGCCCCGGCCACCGGGCGGGACATCAGGCCGGGCGCCGTGGTCGCCGCCACGACATAGGCCAGGTACCAGGTGAGGAAGGCCAGGACGGCCGGTACGACGAAGCGCCGGTAGCGGCCGCGTACCTCCTGGAAGGCGGCGCTGCGCTGCACCTCCAGGTAGATGTCGGACGCGCTGCGCCGGTCCCGCGACGGCTGGGCGGGGCCGGGCACCACGGCCGCCGGCGCCCCCGTGCCGTCCCCCTC
The DNA here is from genome assembly GCF_002099185.1 of Streptomyces sp. CB03238. Classification (NCBI taxonomy): domain Bacteria; kingdom Bacillati; phylum Actinomycetota; class Actinomycetes; order Kitasatosporales; family Streptomycetaceae; genus Streptomyces; species Streptomyces sp. CB03238. Next base: position 26,303 of record NZ_NBCN01000041.1, read on the forward strand.
ACCCCAGCCGGAGGCCAGCGCGTCGTACCACGGGTCATCGATCCGCACTGCCGCGGCATCGAGTCCTTCCCTGTTCTCCACCGGTCAACTCTCCTTGTCGGCGAACCGTTTCGGCCGCGTGCACAAGGATGGGCAGACCGGGAAGATCCCGGACTCTTCTCTTCCCGCTCTTCACCCCATCAGGTGACGTCATGGAGAGGTCCCGGCTCCGCACGCTGTCGGAACCGGGACCTCGGGGGGCGACTCAGGCGTCGATGCGCGACCGGTCCAGGGTCGCGGCGGAGCTGGTGATGAACTCCTTGCGCGGTGCCACGTCGTTGCCCATCAGCAGGTCGAAGACCTGCTCCGCGGATTCCAGGTCCCCGATGTTGATCCGGCGCAGGGTGCGGTGCCTCGGGTCCATCGTGGTCTCCGCGAGCTGGTCGGCGTCCATCTCGCCGAGGCCCTTGTAGCGCTGGATGGAGTCCTTGTACCGGATCCCCTTGCGCTGGAATTCCAGCAGCGTCTGGCGCAGCTCGTTGTCCGAGTACGTGTAGACGTACTTGTCCTGGCCCTTCTTGGGCTGGATGAGCTCGATGCGGTGCAGCGGCGGTACGGCGGCGAAGACGCGGCCCGCCTCGACCATCGGCCGCATGTAGCGCTGGAAGAGCGTCAGCAGCAGGCAGCGGATGTGCGCGCCGTCGACGTCGGCGTCCACGAGCAGGACGATCTTGCCGTACCGCGCGGCGTCGATGTCGAAGGTCCGGCCGGACCCCGCTCCTATGACCTGGATGATCGCACCGCACTCGGCGTTCTTGAGCATGTCCGAGACGGACGACTTCTGGACGTTGAGGATTTTTCCACGGATCGGCAGGAGGGCCTGGAACTCACTGTTCCGGGCGAGCTTGGCCGTGCCGAGCGCGGAGTCTCCCTCGACGATGAAGAGCTCGCTGCGCTCCACGTCGTCGCTGCGGCAGTCGGCCAGCTTGGCGGGCAGCGAGGAGGACTCCAGCGCGGTCTTGCGGCGCTGCGCCTCCTTGTGCTGACGGGCCGCGATCCGCGTACGAGCGGCGGCGACGGCCTTTTCCAGCACCGCGCGGGCCTGGGCCTTGGCGTCGCGCTTGGTGGAGGTCAGGAAGGCCTTCAGCTCCTTGGCGACCACATTGGCGACGATGCGGTTCGCCGCCGACGTACCGAGGACCTCCTTGGTCTGGCCCTCGAACTGCGGCTCGGCGAGCCGCACGGTGACCACGGCGGTGAGGCCCTCCAGGGCGTCGTCCTTGACGATGTCGTCCTCGGCGACGCGCAGCATCTTGGTGGAGCGCAGCACCTCGTTCACGGTCTTGGTGACCGCGCGCTCGAAGCCGGTGACATGGGTGCCGCCCTTGGGGGTGGCGATGATGTTCACGAACGACTTCACCGCGGAGTCGTACCCGGTCCCCCAGCGCAGCGCGACGTCGACGCCGAGCTCACGGGTGACCTCGGTGGGCGTCATGTGCCCGCGCTCGTCGAGGACGGGCACGGTCTCCTTGAAGGTGCCCTGTCCGGTCAGCCGCAGCACGTCGCAGACGGCCTTGTCCTGCGCCAGGTACTCGCAGAACTCGCTGATGCCGCCGTCGAAACGGAACGTCTCCTCGCTCTTGCCCACGCCCTCCAGGTCGCGCTCGTCCCGGACCACGATGGTGAGGCCGGGCACCAGGAAGGCGGTCTGGCGGGCGCGCTGGTGCAGGTGCTCCAGGGAGAGCTTGGCGTCCTTGAGGAAGATCTGGCGGTCCGCCCAGTACCGCACGCGGGTGCCGGTGCGGGTCTTCGGCACGCGCTTGGTCTTGCGCAGCCCGTTGGCGGGGTCGAACGGGGCGTCGGGGCCCGACTCGGTGAAGATCCCGGGGACGCCGCGGCGGAAGCTGATGGCGTGCGTGGAGCTGTTGCGGTCGACCTCCACGTCGAGGCGGGCGGACAGCGCGTTCACCACGGAGGCGCCCACGCCGTGCAGGCCGCCGGACGCGGCGTACGAACCACCGCCGAACTTGCCGCCGGCGTGCAGCTTGGTCATGACGACCTCGACGCCGGAAAGGCCGGTCTTCGGCTCGACGTCGACGGGGATGCCCCGGCCGTTGTCCCGGACCTCCACGGAGCCGTCGTCGTGGAGGATGACCTCGATGTGGTCGCAGTACCCGCCGAGGGCCTCGTCGACGGAGTTGTCGATGATCTCCCAGAGGCAGTGCATGAGACCACGGCTGTCGGTGGACCCGATGTACATGCCAGGCCGCTTGCGAACCGCCTCGAGCCCCTCAAGTACGAGCAGGTGCCGCGCGGTGTAGTTGGAACCGTCACGGTCTGCGGTCAGCAGCGCACTGGACGGCACGGACGTCTCGGCGGTCACGCGGTTCGCTCCTCGCTGAATTTGGAAAGTGGCCTGTGGGGGTAAAGGCCCGGCGTCTGTCACCGGTCAGAGGGTACAGAGGCCTGGTAGAGCCGTTGTAACGCCACCCACGTGAAAACTCATGCTAGTCCAGAGTCGCAAGGGTGTTCGATCCCTCGATGGAGTGACGTGGACATCACGTTCCCTTCCAGGCATGAACCATTTAGGCTCCGGGCACGTCCTCATGAACAACCGGCAACCGCCGGGAGGGCTGAACGAGACTGAACGAGACAAGCAACGCGAAACCCGTAGAGCACAGCAATACGGCTCATTCGCCGCCAACCGGCAGCAGACAGCCTCCTGGGAAAAGCTTTCAGGGAAAAGCCACGAGCGGGAACGTTTTCGGCCTGGTTGGATGTTGACCCTGGTACGACAGCTCGTCGAGCTAGAGAAGAGGCGACGTGACTACTGTTCTGACCCCCGCGAGCCCGCTGACGGCCGCCGACCGCTGCGACCGCTGCGGCGCCCAGGCATATCTGCGCGTCGTGCTGACCAGCGGTGGTGAACTGCTCTTCTGCGCCCACCACGGGCGCAAGTTCGAGCCGGAACTCAAGAAGATCGCCGCGGAAATACAGGATGAGACGGACCGGCTCACCACCGTGCCGAACGCAGTCGAAGAGGACCGCTGACACTCTTATCCACGACGAGCCAGGGGCCCGGTCCAGGACCGGCCGACGGGCGACCGCCCCCACCGCGTGGGGGCGGTCGCCCGTTCTCATGCCACTGACCGCTGTCCGGCGCCCCGCATCCTCGCCCGCGCCCCACAGCTACCGTGCGGCGCCCTTCGGGCACCACCCAGAGCGCCCGTCCGGCGACCTCGCGCCACCGCGCTGTCCCAGTGACGCGCCTTGACGTCGTCCGGCGACGATTCAGGCAGGCGGCACCGGAAGGTGCCCCTCAAACCGCCGGCAGCACCGCCGAGACCCGCGTGTACACCCCCGGGCTGCCCGGCTCCCCGCAACCGCTCCCCCAGGACACCAGCCCGATGAGCCGCCCGCGCGCCACCAGCGGTCCCCCGCTGTCCCCCTGGCACGCGTCGCGGCCGCCCTCGGGGTCCCCCGCGCACAGCATCGTGGCGGGCAGGTAACCCCCGCCGCCCGCCTCCGCCGGGTAGGCCCGCGCGCACACCTCGTCCGGGAGCACGCGTACGGTCGCCGAGCGCAGCGTGTACGCGTAGGAGCCGCCGCCCGTCGTGTCGCCCCAGCCGTACACGGCGGCGCTCGTGCCCGGCCGGTAGGCCGGATCGCCGCGTCCGGCCGCCTTGATGACGTACGAGCGCGGCAGCGCGCTCGCCAGCGTGAGCACGGCGAGGTCGCCGGACTGGGTCGCGGCGTCGTACGCGGGGCTGATCCACGCCCCGGTCACCGGAATCTCCCGCCCGCCCGCCTCCCGCAGCTCCGTGCGGCCGACGATGACCTTGAGGTCGCTCAACTCCTTCGCCTCCGTACCGAGCACCGTCGGCCCCAGGCAGTGCGCGGCGGTCACCACCTTGGTCGGCGCGACGACCACGCCTCCGCAGAACTGCCCCGCTCGCGTACCCCCGAACCGGTCACGGCTGGAGAGGGCCACGGCCCAGGGACTGTCGGAGGCGCGTACCGGCTGTCCTCCGACGACGACGCTGTCGGCGGCCACGGGCGCGGGCGTACTGAGCGGCAGGACGGCCGTGGCCACGATGGCGGCCACGGCCGCGGTCCGCTTCCGGGTGATGGGACGACGCATGCGGTCTCCTGACTCTCCGCTGAACCAGCTTCACCCAGAGTCGGCCAGCGCGCCGCGCCGCGCACCCCAGCGACGTGGACTCGCCAGGCACGCCGGAGGGCCCGGCTCCCCCTCGGGGAACCGGGCCCTCCGCCTCGTACAACCGCCTGACCTCAGTCGAGGTAGTCCCTCAGCACCTGGGAGCGCGACGGGTGGCGCAGCTTGGACATGGTCTTGGACTCGATCTGGCGGATCCGCTCACGGGTCACGCCGTAGACCTTGCCGATCTCGTCCAGCGTCTTCGGCTGGCCGTCGGTCAGACCGAAGCGCATGGACACCACGCCGGCCTCACGCTCGGACAGCGTGTCGAGCACCGAGTGCAGCTGCTCCTGCAGGAGCGTGAAGCTGACCGCGTCGGCCGGCACGACCGCCTCGGAGTCCTCGATCAGGTCACCGAACTCGCTGTCGCCGTCCTCGCCCAGCGGGGTGTGCAGCGAGATGGGCTCACGGCCGTACTTCTGGACCTCGATGACCTTCTCGGGGGTCATGTCGAGCTCCTTGGCCAGCTCCTCCGGGGTGGGCTCACGGCCCAGGTCCTGGAGCATCTGGCGCTGGACGCGCGCGAGCTTGTTGATGACCTCGACCATGTGCACCGGGATACGGATGGTGCGGGCCTGGTCGGCCATGGCACGGGTGATCGCCTGACGGATCCACCAGGTGGCGTACGTGGAGAACTTGTAGCCCTTGGTGTAGTCGAACTTCTCGACCGCGCGGATCAGACCGAGGTTGCCCTCCTGGATCAGGTCCAGGAAGAGCATGCCGCGGCCGGTGTAGCGCTTGGCCAGGGAGACCACGAGGCGGAGGTTCGCCTCCAGCAGGTGGTTCTTGGCCCGGCGGCCGTCCTCGGCGATGATCTCCAGCTCGCGCTTGAGCTTCGGGGCCAGCTTGTCGGAGTTCGCCAGCTTGTCCTCGGCGAACAGACCGGCCTCGATGCGCTTGGCGAGCTCGACCTCCTGCTCGGCGTTGAGGAGGGGGACCTTGCCGATCTGCTTCAGGTAGTCCTTGACCGGGTCGGCGGTGGCACCGGCGACGGCGACCTGCTGCGCGGGCGCGTCGTCCTCGTCCTCGTCCGAGAGCACGAAGCCCTTGTTCTCGCCCTCGGCCTCCTCGTCCTCGCCCTTGCCGGGCGCGACGTCCTCCAGCAGTTCCTCGCCCTCGATGACCTCGTCGGCATCCTTCTTTGCCGTGGTCTTCTTGGCGGCGGTCTTCTTGGCGGCGGTCTTCTTCACCGCCGTCTTCTTGGCGGCGGTCTTCTTGGCGGCCGCCTTCTTGGCAGGGGTACCGGCCTCGTCGGCCGGGGCGTCCGCGCTTTGGGCCGCCGGAGCCGCGGCGGCCGCGACGGACTTCGTCACGGCCGTCTTGGCGGTGACGGTCTTGGTGGCGGTGCGCTTTGCCGGGCTCTTCGCTGCGACGCTCTTGCGGGTGCGCTTCGGCGACTCCGCTGCACTGACCATCAGCGTCACACCCTCTTCCTCGAGGATCTGATTGAGGCTGCGCAGAACATTCTTCCACTGGGTTGGCGGAATCTGGTCAGCCTCGAAGGCCCGACGCACGTCATCGCCGGCGATCTGCCCATCAGCCTTTCCCCGCTCGATGAGCGCCATCACAGACTCGGACTCGGCGATCTCCGGCGGGAGCGTACGGGATGTGCTGGCCGACACGAACAACCTCTCGGAACGATGGAAACGGCTTCCGGCCCCGCCCATGATCGGGCCGGAGCCGACGACCGTCGGCTGGGGATGTGCCGACGACGCGGGCTGAACCTCGGAGGTGCACAGCGCCATGAACGGCTGCTGTATTCCCTCCTCGGCTGTCACCTCTTAGGTCATCGCAGGGCTTCGACGAGCGTTACGCCCAATCCGCGTGGCCCGAGTCACACCCCGTATGCATCCAAATACCCCCAGACCGGGAGGTCACCCCCCATCGTGCCGCCGAATCCCCTGTTCTCTGGGGTACGCCATCGACCTCGCCATGCCCCCGCGCCCGAGCCGGCGGACGCCGCCGCGGATGTTTCGGACGCGCCGGGCCCCTTGGCTGATCCCTGGGGGCCCGGCGACACACGCCGCGTACGCGAAGGTGGACACGCCGTGTGGCACGCGCGGCGCCGGACTGCCCGCCCTTGTGGGGCGGCTCAGTGTTCGCGCGGGGCGGGGACGACCCGCTCCACCTCCGGGTGCACCGTCAGCAGTTGGCGCATGGCGGCCTCGGCGGCCGGTCCGTCGCCGCCGGCCAGGGCGTCGACGATGCGCGCGTGGTGGGCGAGGCAGGGCTCGCTGGGGCGGTCACAGCTGATCGAGGGGGAGCCGGAGACCTGGAGGGCAGCGGACACGATGCCGGAGAGGTGCTCCAGCATCCGGTTGCCGGCGAGCTGGATCAGCAGGTTGTGGAACTCGGCGTCCGCACGGGAGAAGGTGATCGCGTCACCCTGGGCGAAGGCGTGGCCCATGATCTCGACCATGTCGCCGAGCCGCTGCTGGATGTCCTCGCGGCCGTGGCCGGCGGCGAGGCGCGCCGCCAGCGGCTCGATCGTCCACCGCAGCTCACTGAGCTCACGACGCTGGTCCTCGCGCTGCGGGCCGAAGGCGCGCCATTCGATGATGTCCGGATCGAGCAGGTTCCAGTCGCTGACCGGGCGGACGCGGGTGCCGACGTTCGGACGGGCACTCACCAGCCCCTTGGCCTCGAGGACGCGCAGCGACTCGCGTACGACGGTACGGGAGACCTCGAATCGCTGGCCGATCTCCTCCGGTACGAGCGGCCGGTCGGCGCCCAGGTCGCCGGAGACGATCATCTGGCCGAGCTGCTGGACGAGTTGGCCGTGCAGTCCGCGGCCGCGGCTGCCGGCCGTCCGCCGGCCCACCCGTCCCAGCTCCGAGTCGGCGCCGTCCCAGGAGGGAGGCCCGACGCGGTCGGCGACGGAAGCCTCCGTGTAGGGGTATCGGTCCAGTCCGCCCTGGGCCGTGAGGCCGGTCTCCACGGGGCGGGCGGCGGTCATCATGGTGTGCGCAAGGGTACTCACGCATCCTTTGTCGGCGCGGCCTCCACGACCCTTGAGGTCTTTGGTGAAAAGCACACGAAAGGGTGATCGGCGCCCGCTCTCCAATTGACGCCTTATCGGAAGGAACCGGGCAATTTCCAAGGGAGTTGTGACCGTTTGAAGCGCTTTGGTCACGGCTCGGTCACCAACGGGCCCTACGGCGCAGCACCGTGAACAGATAAGCGCACGTAAGGACCGTGAGCGACAACACCAGTGCTGTGCCCACCGGTTGAGCGATCACCCGCGCCGCCGCCAGGAGCCAGCGATCGGTCTCGTCGGGCCACTGCGTCCAGGCCAGTTCGCGCAACCGGGCCGGGAGCCCCGCGATCGAACGCACGGACGGGCCTACGAGCGCCTTCTGTACGAGCGGGGCGATGACGACCGGTACGGCGAGCACGGCGGCGACGCCCGCCGCGGTCGCCCGGAAGACCCCGGCCGCCAGGAGCCCGGCCCAGGCGCAGCCCACCAGGAGGCCGGCCCAACCGATGCAGAGAGCCGGCCAGTTTTTCGGTACGGGAATCAAGTCGCCGCCGTACATGAGCCGGAGCACCTCGAGGTCGACGACCGCGACGAGGAGGGCGAGCAGGAGGGCGGCGGCGGCGGTGACGGTGAGCTTGGCGAGGAGGAGTCCGAGACGGCGCGGAACGGTGCCGCGACCGGACGAGAGGACGGGGTAGCGGTACTCCTCACCGAACGACAGCGCGCCCAGCAGGCCGGCACCGAGGGCGGCGGGCGGCAGCGGGAGCAGGCCGGGCCAGGCGGCCAGGACCGCGGGCAGGGGGGTGCCACCGGGGCGCGCGAGGAACACGGCGAGGACGGCGGACGTGACGAGGGCGGCGGCGGCGATCAGGGGCCCCGTGGGCACGCCGAGGAGGCGGCACAGCTCGTACCGCAGGGGGCGGAGGGGGCTGCGTACGGGCTTGCGCACGAGCGGCGGCGGCAGCGGCCCCACACCGCCCCGGGCACGGTCCGCCGGCTCGGGGGCGGGGGCGGGCGCCTTCGGGGGCGCCGGGGCGGCGGTGGAAGCCGGGGCGGTGGTGGAAGCCGGGGCGGTGGTGGTCTCTGCGGCGGGAGCCGGGGCGGCGGCAGGGGCGGGTGCCTTCGGGGGCGCCGGCGCGGGAGTGGAGGCGGGGGCCGGGGGTGGGCCGGGGATGGGGCCCGTGTCGCCGATCTCGTGGGCGAGTTGGTGGAGGAGAACACCGTGCCGGAAGGCGGTCTCACCGATCTCGGCGCAGTCGCTGCCGTACACGGACAGCCGGTTGCCCTCCTCGGTGACCACTTCGACCGAGCGGTGCGCGGCGCGCGCCTCGCGGCTGACCACGGCGGCGAGGCGGGCGGCATGAGGCGTACGGACGGCGACCCGGGAACGCAGCCGGGTGCGGGCGAACGCGGCCGCGTCCTGGTCGGCGACCAGCCGTCCTTCCCCGATGGTGACGACGTGGTGTGCCGTGCGGGCGGCCTCCTTGGGATCGTCGGTGGTGTAGAGCACCGTGCCACCGTGGGCGGCGTGGGCGCGCAGCAGGCCGAACAGCCAGCTGGTCTCGCGGGGCGACAGTTTGGCGGCCGGCTCGTCGAGCAGGAGGGTGTGCGGGTCGCCCAACAGGGCGGCGGCGACGCCGAGTCGGCGTTCCATACCGAGGGACAGGGTGCCGAGCCGCTGGTCGCGCAGGCCGGCGAGGCCGACGATGTCGAGCATGTCGTCGGCGCGGGACGCCGGTACCCCGGCGGCCGCGCAGAGCATGCGCAGTTGGCCGCGGCAGGTCCGGGCGGGGTGGCCGGGTACGTCGCCGAGCAGTACGCCGACCTCGCGGGCGGGGTGGGCGATGCGGTGGAGGGGGCGGCCACGGAAGTAGGTGACCCCGCGGCCCGGTTCGAGTTCGAGCATCATCCGCAGGGCGGTGGTCTTGCCCGAGCCGGTGGCGCCGAGCAGTGCGGTGACACTGCCCGGTCGGGCCTCGAAGGTCAGATCGTCCACGGCGGGCGGACGGTCTCGGCGGGGGGTGCTGGTCAGTCCGATTGCCTGGAGCATCGCTTCTCCCGCGGTAGAGGAAACCGCTCGGCGGCAGGGGCGGGTACCGAAGCAAGATAACGCGATATTTCGGACTTTTTGCGCAGGGTTGAGCGGTGGGGCCCGAGGTGTCAGACCTCGGGGCGAAGCATCGGCGGGTTGAGCAGGGTCGCGCCTCCGGCTCTGAAGAGCTGGGCGGGCCGGCCGCCCTGACGCGTCGTGGTGCCGCCGGAGGGCACCAGGAACCCTGGCGTACCCGTCACTTTGCGGTGGAAGTTGCGCGGGTCGAGAGCGACTCCCCACACCGCCTCGTAGACCCGGCGCAGCTCACCGACCGTGAACTCGGGCGGGCAGAAGGCCGTGGCCAGCGACGAGTACTCGATCTTGGAACGGGCACGCTCCACTCCGTCGGCCAGGATCCGCGCGTGGTCGAACGCGAGCGGCGCGGGCTGCTCGCCCTCCCGGCCGAAACCGCCGTCCTGGTTGAGCAGCTCGTCGACGGGGGCCCAGCGGGCGCTGTTGGCGTCGCCGCCCGCCCGGGGCGCGGGGAGGTCGGGCGCGAGCACGAGGTGGGCGACGCTGACCACTCGCATACGGGGGTCCCGCTTGGGGTCTCCGTAGGTGGCGAGCTGCTCGAGGTGGGCACCATTGCCGGCTTCCGGGAGCGGGGTGCCCGGGTCGTGCGCGCAGAGCCCCGTCTCCTCGACCAGCTCCCGGGCCGCGGCCGCGCCGAGATCCTCGTCGGGCCGTACGAAGCCGCCCGGCAGTGCCCAGCGCCCCTGGAACGGCGGCTCTCCACGCCGTACGACCAGTGCGCACAGCGCGTGGCGGCGAACCGTGAGCACCACCAGGTCGACGGTCACGGCGAAGGGCGGAAAGGCCGACGGGTCGTAGGGCGACATGCAGCGATCATAGTCGTCTTCCTGACGATAAACACGCTCCTCGGCCTCCCCGGTGGTCACTTCTTCCTCCCCCCTGCCGGCGTGTGTGCCGCCTGCCGCGTGCACCGCGCGCACCCGGTCACACGCCCAGCTGAAGGCCGGGGGCGGCCTCCTCGACCATGCCCAGCCCCAGCCTGCTGACCCGCACGGCGAACGGCTCCCCCGCGACGCACAGCCCGGACAGCCGGATCGCTCCGAACGGGGCGCCGCGCATGGGTTGCAGCGCGACGGTGTGGGCGGGGACGTCCGGGCGGATCCCGGCCACGGTGGTGAGCAGCTGGATGCCGGCGGCCGAGGCCACCGCGGCGGGACGGCACGCGGCGGGGTGCGGGACGGGGGCGCTGTCACTCGTGCGCTGGTCCCCCGCGTACATCTCGGGCAGCCGGTACGCGAATGCCTCGGCTGCGTCGAGGAGGCCGCGCAGCAGGGATGTGGCCTCCTTTTCGTACCCCGCGGCGGCCAGGCCCGTGACGGCGACGACCGTCTCGTGGACCCGTACCGCCCCCGAGCGGTGTCCGAAGGGGTTGTGTCCCGGTTCCTTGGCGCCGAGGCTGCGCAGGCCCCAGCCGGTGTCCATGACCGGGCTCCCGAGCAGCCGGGCGACCTGCTCGGTCTGGACCTTGTCGAGCAGGCCCTCGGCGCACCGGCCGCCACCGAGCAGGCCGGTGTCCAGGAGGTGCGCCGCACCGGCTCCCAGATGTGGCAGTGGGCGGCCCGCCGGTGTGCGTGCGGCGGCGGGGCGGCCGCCGGTCGGGTCGTCGAGCCAGAACTCCTCCCGGAAGCGGTGGCGCAGGGCGTGGGCCCAGTCGCGCCAGCCGTCCGCGCCGGGGCGGCCGCAGGCCTCCAGGAGATCGGCACCGAGCAGGGCGGCCCGGTGGGCGTGGGCCTGCGTCTCGGCGCGCTGGAGTCCGGCGGGGCCCGGCTCGCGCAACAGGCCGTTCTCCGCCGCGGCGGTACGCAGCCAGTGCAGGCAGCGCTCGGCGGCCGGGAGCAGCTCCGTGAGGTCCTGGTCCGGCAGGCCCCAGCGTCTGGCCTCGGCCAGCACGACGGGGAAGGCGAGGGTCGCCTCGGCGCCGGTGCAGATGGGCGGCAGGTGCGGGCCGGTGTCGCGGAGCGGCCCTGGAATGCGTCCCGCACCGGGTCCGGGGCCGGTGAGCTGGGTGCGGGCGAGGGTGCGCAGCGTGGAGGCGGCGAGCTGGGTACCCAGCGGGAGTGCCATGCGGGCGGCCCACAGCGCTTCCGCCGGGGCCGGGCCGCAGCGCCACGGCACGCCGGCGGCCGGATGGAGGTCGGCCGGGTGGGCGGGATCGCGCACCAGGAGCGCCCGCAGATCCCCGAGGCCGGTCCGGAGGAGCTTCTCCACGCGTGGATCGTCTCCCTCGGCCCGGGCGTCGGGGAGGCTGTGGCCGCCCGTCCGGCCCACCGGACGCGCGGTGTGTGGGTAGCGCATCCGCACGTCGAGGGTGATGGTGCGGGCAGTGCCGGGCCGGAGCTCCAGCTCCCAGCGGAGCAGTCCGGCGGAGGCGAGGGTGTCCTCGGGGGGCGGCTCGGCGGTGACGATCGCATGGCCACCGTCGGGTGCCGACCAGCGCAGGCCCGAGTCGTGCACCGTCGCGCGCAGTTCGGGGCAGCGCCGGCCGGACGCGACGGCGCCCAGGTCCGCGAGGTCGGTGCCCAGGGCGATCTCGACGGGAAGCCGCAGGCTGCGCCCCAGCGAGCTGCGGAAGGTGATCCGTTCGGTGCCGTCCGCGTGCCGGGACCGCTCCACGCCGACGCCCGGATCGGGGCCGGGGTCGGCGGAGGTGCGCACCACGGCGACGAAGCGGACCCGGTCGGCGGAGAGGAGCCGACCCTGCACCGTGACCGGGTCCCGGCCGGCCACGCGCAGGTGGCAGCGGGAAAGGACCCGGCGGCCCGAGTGGTAGACACCTTCGAGGCCCTGGCCGGTGAGCTGCCCGTGCCGCGCCGAGACGGCGAAGGACGGCAGGGCGACGCAGACGAGGGCATCGTGCACGGGTGGCAGTTCCCCGGGGCGTCCCGGCGCCGGGGGTGCGAGTCCGGCGGCGGACGGCTGTCGGAACGGCGGGACGGGGGGCGGGGACGGGACGGTGAGGTCCATGGGTGGTGTGCTGAGCCTTCTGTGCGCTCCGGACAGCCGCTGGAGGTACGACGGCACGGGTCGGGCGACTCCGCCACACAGGGCAACGGTGCCACCCGGGTCCGGGTCACGGCTGTCACCGCCCGCTCCTGCTGCCGCGTCCGCCGCTGCGACGGGCCGCGCGGGTGCGCGCACGGGCCGCGGCGCCCTCCGGCCGGACCGAGCCGGGCAGCGTCGTCGAGGCGGCCCTCTCGGCGGCGGGGAGCCGTACCTGTCGGGACCGCGGACGGCGCCCGGCCTTGCCTGCACCCGAGACCGCCCGGGCGCCGGCCCCCACCCGTGCCCTCGATGCGGCCTGAGCCCCGGAAGCGGCCCTCGCCTCGCCTGCGGCACGCGCGTCGCGCTCCTGGCGGAGGCACCGGCGCAGCGACTCGGGGTCGAGGCCCTCGTTGCAGGCCTGGTGCAGGAGCCTGGCGAAAACGTACTCCGGGTCGACCTCCAACGCGAGTGCCAGCGCCACCCGGGCGCCCGGCTCGTCACCGGTCGACCAGGCGACCCAGCCTGCAAGGGTCAGCGGCGCGGCGGAGTGCTCGACGTAGGCCCCCACACAGCGGCGGGCCAGCGCGCGCCAGAGCCGCAGGGCCGGTGCCGCCTCCGCGCCCTCCATCCACTCCGCCGCCCGGTCCCGGGTCTCCCGGTCCTGGAGCCCCAGGATGACCGCGGCCGCCTCGTCGTGGCCGATCAGCTGGTCGTCCTGGGCGTCCGCCGCCGTGGGGTCCATGATCCGTGGCGCGCCCGCGAGGCGCCTCAGGAGCTCCTCCGCCAGCCGGATCGTGTCCGCACGCACCTCGTCGCGGCCGTCGATGTCCAGGATTCTGGGCACCAGAGCCGCGCCGGCACTGTCGAGCGCCCGCAACTGCTCGGCCGCCACCGCCACGTCGTACCGCCACGGCCGCAGCCGCTCCTCCATGTCGCGCAGCGAACCGCGCACCTGGATGCCGGCGTACGCCGCGGCGGCCGCCATCACCGACGTACCGGGCAGGGCCAGGGGATTGCCCTCGGGTGGGCAGCATCGGGTGTCGGGGCAGCAGTAGGACCAGAAGCGGCCGTCGGAGATGCAGAGCGCTTCGTACACCGGCACGTCGAGCGTGCCGCAGGCGGTACGCAGGCGCTGGGCGAGCGGACGGAGGCGCTCCATGACGCGTCGGCCGGTCTCGCCCTCGGCGGGGTCCTGGCACAGGAAGACCACGATGCCGTCGGGCCGTGAGCCGCGCCGCTCGCATCCCTCGATGAGGCATTCGGCGAGCTGCTCGGCGACGGGCGGCCACTCTCTCGGCGAGCGCGGGATGCCGAGCCTGAGCCGGCCGCCGAAGCGGCCGCGCTCGCCGTGGAGCGCGACCATCACGATCGAGTCGGTCGGGTGATAGCCCATCATGTACGGGAGCGCGTCGGCCAGTTCTGCCGGTCCGCGCAGGGTGATCTGCTGCTGGTCGTCGGTGGGTCCGGTGGTGTCGTGATGCTTGTTCATGGTCACGACGGTCCCGCGAACGACGTCGGCCGTCGACCCCTGTGGACAACCGCGGATCGGCACGAAATGTCGCTGTCCACAGGGCCGACGGCTCGCTCGCGTACAGAGCGTCCGGCTGGTATACGCGCGCGGCGCGACCGTGTCGTATCGCCGCTCGGCTGCGGATCGCCGGAACACCGGTTCGCCGGTTCGCCGGTTGATGCTCCTATTGGTCGTCAAGCGTGGGGAGGTGCTCGCAGGAGCGAGGTACCT
>NZ_NBCN01000042.1:0-39399 GCF_002099185.1 Streptomyces sp. CB03238
GAAGCTAAGCCTTTCAGCGCCGATGGTACTGCAGGGGGGACCCTGTGGGAGAGTAGGACACCGCCGAACAATTATTGTGGGAAAGCCCCGCACCTTATGGTGCGGGGCTTTTCTGCGTTTACGGGCAGGAACCGATCCCTCCTCCTGGGTCGGTCCGCCCCGGCGTTTAGATATGCGGTCAGAGACGGCCCGCTGCCTTCAGGGCGAGATAGGCGTCGGCAAGAGCCGGCGCCAGGTTGTCCGGGGTGGCGTCCACGACTGTGACGCCGTGGCGTTGGAGCTGTTCCGATGTGCGGCGGCGCTGGGCCTGGGTTTGGGTGCCGGCGGCGGCTTCGTAGACCGCTTCGACGGTGCCGCGTGCCTTCGTCATCTCCTCCGCGTGGGGGTCCGAGACAGAGGCCACCAGAACGGTGTGGCGCTGTGTGAGCTGCGGAAGTACCGGAAGCAGGCCTTCTTCGATGGGGGCGGCTTCGAGGCTGGTGAGCAGGACGACGAGCGAGCGGCGTGGGGCGCTGGTGAGGGCGGCCGAGCTGAGACCGCGCGCGTCGGTCTCGATCAGCTCGGGTTCGAGGGGTGCAAGGGCGTTCACGACGGCCGGGAGGATGTCGTTGGCGGAACGGCCTTGGACGCGGGCGCGGGTGCGGCGGTCGTAGGCCAGGAGGTCGACGCGGTCGCCGGCTCGTGAGGCGAGCGCGGTGAGGAGGAGCGCGGCGTCCATGGACGCGTCGAGGCGGGGCACGTTGCCGACTCGGCCGGCCGACGTGCGGCCGGTGTCGAGGACGATGAGGATGTGGCGGTCGCGTTCGGGGCGCCAGGTGCGTACGGCGACGGTGGTCTGGCGGGCGGTGGCCCGCCAGTCGATGGAACGGGTGTCGTCGCCGGGAACGTACTCGCGGAGGCTGTCGAACTCGGTGCCTTGGCCTCGGATGAGGACGCTGGTGCGGCCGTCGAGCTCGCGGAGGCGGGCCAGTTTGGACGGAAGGTGCTTGCGGCTGGCGAACGGTGGCAGGACACGGACCGTCCAGGGGACCTTGTGGTTGCCCTGGCGTGCGGCGAGGCCGAGTGGGCCGTATGAGCGCACGGTGACGCGTTCGGCCTGGCGGTCGCCGCGGCGGGTGGGCCGGAGGACGGTGGTGAGGCGCCGACGCTCGCCCGCCGGGATCGTCAGCTTGTGGCGGGACGCGGACTGCTCGCTGCCGGGTAGCCAACTGCTGGGCGGCCAGGCGTCGCGGAGATGCGCGCGTAGGCGTCGCCGGGAGGGGTTGCTGACGGTGAGATGGATTTCGGCACTGTCACCGAGTCGAACACTCGTGTCACCACTTCGGGTGAACCGCAGCGTTCGCACTGGCGCGGCGAGCGCGTAGTCGCACAGAATTGCGAGTGAGAGGGGCGCGTTGACAGCGAGCATCCCCGTCCAGCTGGGGGCGAGGATGCCGACGGGGAGAGAGCCGATCGCGGCGAGGAGCGCGGTTCGTCCGGTGAGGGCCACAGGTCACTGCCTCATCGGGGTACGGGGACGTGGGCCAGGATCGCGGTGATGACGGAGTCGGGGGTGACTCCTTCCATCTCCGCCTCGGGCCGCAGCTGGATGCGGTGGCGCAGGGTGGGCAGGGCAAGGGCCTTCACATCGTCCGGGATGACGTAGTCGCGGCCGGTGAGCCAGGCCCAGGCGCGGGCCGTGGAGAGCAGTGCGGTGGCGCCTCGTGGGGAGACGCCGAGGGTGAGTGAGGGGGATTCACGGGTGGCACGACAGATATCGACGACGTAGCCGGCGATCTCGGGGGAGACGGAGGTCTTGGCGACGGCGGCGCGGGCGGCTTCCAGTTCGGCGGGGCCGGCAACGGGGCGTACTCCGGCGCCGTGCAGGTCGCGGGGGTTGAAGCCCTCGGCGTGCCGGGTCAGGACGTTGATCTCGTCCTGGCGTGAGGGGAGAGGGACCGTCAGTTTCAGAAGGAAGCGGTCCAGTTGCGCTTCGGGAAGCGGGTAGGTGCCCTCGTACTCGACGGGGTTCTGCGTGGCGGCGACGAGGAAGGGTTCGGGGAGCGGGCGGGGTGTGCCGTCGACCGTGACCTGGCGCTCCTCCATCGCCTCCAGGAGCGACGACTGGGTCTTGGGTGGAGTGCGGTTGATTTCGTCGGCGAGCAGGAGGTTGGTGAAGACCGGGCCGGGCTGGAAGGAGAACTCGGCGGTGCGGGCGTCGTAGACCAGGGAGCCCGTGACGTCGCTCGGCATCAGGTCGGGGGTGAACTGGACACGCTTGGTGTCCAGTTCGAGAGATGCGGCGAGCGCGCGGACGAGCAGCGTCTTGGCGACACCGGGCACACCTTCGAGGAGGACGTGGCCTCGGCAGAGCAGGGCGACGACGAGTCCGGTGACAGCGGGGTCCTGCCCGACCACGGCCTTCGCGATCTCGGTGCGCAGGGCCTCCAGGGAGGAGCGGGCGCTGTCCGAGTTGTCAGCGGTCTCGGGGGTCGGGGCACTCATGAGGTGCGTACCTCTCTTTCGAGGGCGTCGAGTTGGTCTGCGAGGAGGGTGAGTGTGGCGTCGTCGGCGGGAGCCGGGCCGAAAAGGAGAGCCCTGAGGTCCCTGTCGCCGGCGGCGAGCCGCGCAGAGACGGCAGGGAGCAGGGCTTCGGGGGAGTGGGCTTCCGCCGGTGGGACGCCCAGGAGGGGGGCGAGTCGGGTTCGGGTCGCGGCGCGCAGGACGGTGGCCGCGCGGTCGCGGGCATTCGCCCGGCGGTAGAGGCGGGCCCGGCCCTCGGTGGACTCGGAGGCGCGGATGACGACGGGAAGGTGTTCGGTGACAAGGGGGCCGAGGCGGCGGGCGCGCCAGATGGCGGCGAGCACGGCGGCGAGGGCGAGTTGCAGGGTGCCCCACAGCCAGCCGGAGGGGATCAGGTCGAGGAAGCCGCGTTCGCCGGCGTCTTCTTCCCCGTCGCCGCTGTCGCCGCCGTCATCGCTTCCGCCGACGGCGGAGGGATCGCTGAGCGAGGGGAGGTACCAGACGAGATGAGGCCGGGAGCCGAGGAGTTGAAGGGCGAGCGAGGCGTTGCCCTGCTTGTCCAGGCGGTCGTTGTAGAGGATGTCGGGAGAGCCGAGGAGCACCGTGTCGCCACCGGCGGGGCCGTTGATCCGCAGGAGGGTGGCGAGGCCGTCGCTGCGGTAGCAGGCGTCGCTGCCGGGGAGGGCGGTCGTGTAGCGCTCGCCACCGAGGTCGACGGTGCCTGCGCGCTCGGCGGCCGGCAGGGAGCACTGGGGGGAGCGTGCCGACACCGGGGTGGAGGAGCCCGTGGTCACATCGGGCGCCAGGGTGCCGACGGAGGGGGGACCGGCGGAGAGGAGCACTGTGCGGCCTCGTGCGGTGTCCATGTCGCCGCGCAGGACGCTCTGCTGGTGGTCCGTCAGCAGGTCGGGGGTGGTGACGAGGAGCGTGGTGTCGGGGCCGGTCGCGGCGGTGGCCTCGTCGAGAGTGGTGACCACGCGGGTGGTGACCCCGCGTTGCTTGAGGAGTTCGGCGACGGCGCGGCTGCCGTTGGGATCGGCGGAGCGGGGGTCGAGATGGCCGTGCTGGGCGTCGGAGCGCACGAGGGCCATGACGATTCCGGCCACGATGAGGATGGCCAGGGCGAGCAGCAGGCCTCTGGCTCGGGTCCAGAGCTGGCGGGCGGTGAGGGACGTCGAGGTGGCGGAGGCGGTGGAGGTGGCGGTCATCAGGCCGCTCCCTGGGCGGCGTTGCTCAGGTGGGGCTTGGCCCGTTCCAGCGCGGTGTCCACGTCCTTGAGGCGCTGGTACGTGCGCTGGTCGGCGGTGCGGCCACCGTATGTGACGTCGTCGAAGGCGCGGGCGGCGGCTCGGAGTTCGTCCGCGTGGGCAGGGAGGGGTCGGCCGGCCTCGGCTGCCGCCTCGTCGGCGGTGCGGCCTGGGCGGGGGTCGAGGAGGGTGCGTTCTTCCAGGGAGCGCACAATGGCTCGCATCCGTTCCTGGACGGCCTGGTTCCAGCGGCCGGCGGCGGCGTGCTCCTCGGCGGCGGTGCGGTGTTCGGTGGCGCTGCGAGGACGGTCGTCGAAGAGGGAGTCGGCGGTGACGGGGGTGCGCTGCGGAGTGCCCAGGCGCCACCACAGGGCGCCGACGAGGGCCAGGACGATCAGGGCGATCGCCACGAGTCCGAGTAGGCCTCCCGGGGCGGCTCCCGACGCGGAGTCGAAGAGCCGGCCCACCCAGTCCCAGAAGCTGTCGAGCGCGCGCTGGAGCAGGTTGGGGTCGTTCTCGTGGTACATGGGCTTGGACAGCTCCCGCTCCGCCGCCTCGCGGGCGGGGACGCGGGGAGTGTCCAGCGGTACGTCGTCGTTCGCGTGGACCGTCGGCCACGCTGTCGTCAGGCCCCCCGTGGTCGGCACCGCATCAGCTCCCGGGGGTGGTGTCGCCGGGCGAGGGGGAGCCGTACCCGGGCACGCCGGCGGCGCGGGCCAGATCCAGGTCGAGGGCCTCCCGGCGGATGCGCTGGTCGATGTAGAGCAGGACGGAGACCCCCGAGGAGATCGGGTAGGTGATCGAGGCGGCGATGACCGCCCCGACGCCGGTGATGATCAGGAAGGGCCAGCCGAATTCGGTGGTCGTGCCCGTGATCAGGCCGCCCAGTCCGTCCCCGTCCACCGCGAGCGCGACGAAGGCGAAGGGCAGTCCGATGATCATCGTGATGAGGGTCAGCAGGAGCATGGTGAGCATCAGGATGCCGAAGATCCGCCACCAGGCGCCCTGGACCAGCTTGGCCGAGCGGCGCAACGACGCGGCCACGCCCTGTCGTTCCAGCATCAGTGCCGAGTAGGAGAGGCTGAACCGGACGAGGAGCCAGATGACGACCGCGGCGGCGGTGAGGCCGCCCAGGATGGTCAGCAGCACGCCTGCTGCGGAGCCGTCGAGGAGCAGGCCGGGGAGCAGGCCGATGGTCATGATGGCGACGCTCAGCAGCGGCAGCAAGAGGGTCAGGCCGAGAAGCTGGGGCAGCCTGGGACGGGCCTCGCGCCAGGCGTCGGAGAGCGTCACGGGGCGGCCGAGCACGGCGCGGCTGATCACGATGGTCAGCAGGGCGGTCGTGAAGAAGGTGCCGATGAGGGTGAGCGCCATCGTGGGGCCCAGGGAGATGAGACTCGCCTTGAGGCTTTGCACCAACTGGTCCAGAGCCTCCTGCGGAGTCGGGTTCGGCTTGAGCTGCGGTGGCGCCGGTACGACGTAGCGCTGGAGGAGGACGTCGCCGATCTTCGTGATGACGGAGACGGTGAGCGTAATGCCGAGCACGGTGCGCCAGTGCGCGCGCAGAGTGGAGACCGCACCGTCGAGGATCTCGCCGACGCCGAGGGGGCGCAGCGGGATGACACCGGGCTTGGCGGCCGGGGGCCGGCCCCAGCCGCCCTGGCCCTGACCGCCGCTCCATCCGGGTGCGGGCGCGGGGGGCGGAACGGGGCCGGATGGGCCGGGCACGGTCGGCGGGGACCACTGGCCGGCGGGCGGCTGCTGCTTGGACCATGTGGAGGGCGCGCCGGGGGCGTCGGTGGGCTCGGCGGGCCGTGGGACGTTGGCGCCCTGGCCGTCGGAGGGCGAGGATCCGGGCGAGGCCCAGCCCGGAGTGTCGTTCACGGTCGTCCACCTCGTGGATTGGTCGCGGTGCCGGCTCGTCGAGCCGGCTCGGTCACGGTGCCGGGCCGCTCGGTGGGGCGGCAGGTTGGCAGCCATGGTGCCACGCGCGGTCGGCGGCCGGGCCTGGGGTCGGATCTCCTTGGCACCTTCATTGTCCGTGGTTCAGCGGGCAGACTGGGCGGATGGCTGATCAGTACGCACGAACTCCCGGCGCCGCCGAACCGCCCACCCTCCCCGCACTGCGTTGGGAGGAACCGCCGGAAGGGCCGGTGGTGGTGCTCCTCGACCAGACGCGGTTGCCCACCGAGGAGGTCGAGCTGGTCTGCACGGATGTGCCGGCGCTGGTCCAGGCGATCCAGACGCTCGCTGTGCGCGGAGCGCCGCTGCTCGGCATCGCCGGTGCCTACGGCGTGGCGCTGGCCGCCGTGCGAGGCTTCGACGTGGAGGACGCGGCCGCGTTGCTGGCCGGGGCGCGGCCCACCGCCGTGAACCTCGGGTACGGGGTGCGCCGGGCGGCCGGTGCGTACCGGGCGGCGCTCGAGAAGGGGGAGGGCCGGGAGCGCGCCGCGGAGGCGGCTCTGGCTGAGGCCAGGGATCTGCACCGGGAGGACGCCGAGGCCAGTGCGCTGATGGCGGGCCACGGGCTGGCGCTGCTGGACGAGCTGCTGCCGGGCGGCGGCCACCGGATCCTGACCCACTGCAACACCGGGGCGCTGGTGTCGGGCGGCGAGGGGACCGCGTTCGCCGTGGCGCTGGAGGCGCACCGGACGGGCAGGCTACGGCGGCTGTGGGTGGACGAGACCCGGCCGCTGTTGCAGGGGGCGCGGCTGACGGCGTACGAGGCGGCCCGCAATGGCATGGCGTACACGCTGCTCACCGACAATGCGGCGGGCTCGCTGTTCGCCGCGGGGGAGGTGGACGCGGTGCTGATCGGGGCGGACCGGATCGCCGCCGACGGTTCGGTGGCGAACAAGGTGGGGAGCTATCCGCTCGCGGTGCTGGCCAGGTACCACCATGTGCCGTTCGTGGTGGTGGCGCCCATCACGACGATCGACCTGGAGACGCCGGACGGGGCGTCCATAGAGGTGGAGCAGCGGGCCGGACAGGAGGTGACGGAGCTCACTGCTCCGCCGCAGGTGGCGACGGGGGGAGTGGGAGCAGGAGCGGGCGGCGGGCTGCCGGTGGCGCCGCTGGGAACGCAGGCGTACAACCCCGCGTTCGATGTCACGCCCCCGGACCTGGTGACGGCGATCGTCACCGAGCAGGGGGTGGTGTCCCCGGTCACCGGGGGAGGAATTGCCGAGCTGTGTGCCAGGTCACGCCAGGTAACGATTAGCTAATGGGATGATGTCGATTATGAAGGGACGAGTCCTTGTCGTCGACGACGACACCGCACTGGCCGAGATGCTCGGGATTGTGCTGCGTGGTGAAGGTTTCGAGCCGTCGTTCGTAGCGGACGGCGACAAGGCACTTGCCGCTTTCCGGGAGGCCAAGCCGGACCTGGTGCTGCTGGACCTCATGCTGCCCGGAAGGGACGGCATCGAGGTGTGCCGGCTCATCCGGGCCGAGTCCGGAGTGCCGATCGTGATGCTCACCGCCAAGAGCGACACCGTCGATGTGGTGGTCGGGCTGGAGTCCGGTGCCGATGACTACATCGTCAAGCCGTTCAAGCCGAAGGAGCTGGTCGCCCGGATCCGGGCGCGGCTGCGGAGGTCGGAGGAGCCGGCGCCTGAGCAGCTGACCATCGGCGACCTGGTCATCGATGTGGCGGGCCACTCGGTGAAGCGGGAGGGGCAGTCGATCGCCCTGACTCCGCTCGAGTTCGACCTGCTGGTCGCGCTGGCCCGCAAGCCGTGGCAGGTGTTCACCCGTGAGGTGCTGCTGGAGCAGGTGTGGGGTTACCGCCACGCCGCGGACACGCGGCTGGTGAACGTGCATGTGCAGCGGCTGCGCTCCAAGGTCGAGAAGGACCCGGAGCGGCCGGAGATCGTGGTGACCGTCCGTGGTGTCGGTTACAAGGCCGGACCGAGCTGACATGTCCCGCGGCAGTGCTGCTCCGAAGCCCGGGAACCCGGGAGTCCGTGCGGGGCGGGCTGCCGGGCCGGGGCGTCAGTCATGGCGTCCGGGCCGTCTGCTCCAGGACGGGGCGCCGGGCGGTCCGGTGCTCCGGCTCCTGGTGCGCTGGGTGCGCCGGCCGTTGCTTCCGGCCGCCCGGCTGTGGCGGCGGAACCTCCAGTTGCGGGTGGTCGCCGGCACGCTGCTGATGTCGCTCGGAGTGGTGCTGCTGCTCGGGTTCGTCGTCATCGGCCAGATGCGCAACGGTCTGCTGGACGCCAAGGAGAGGGCTGCCCAGAGCCAGGCGTCCGGTGGGTTCTCCGCCGCGCAGGACCAGGCGAACCAGCAGCCGGGGACGGGCGGCCAGGGCGGGGGTGCCGGGGACGGCGGAACGGCCGGGGCGTCGCTGAACTGGCGGTCCGATCTCGTCGTGCAGCTGGCGAGCGGCGGCCAGGGCGCGTTCAACGTGGTGGCGCTCAGCTCCGACACGGAGGGCGCGGCGCCCAGCCGTGGCGCACGGGCTTCCGGCGGGGTGGAACCGGCGCGGAGCATTCCGGCGAAGCTGCGGGAGTCCGTCTCGCAGGCGGGGACGTTCCAGACGTACACCCGGATCAACTATTCGGACGGCAAGCCGTCGGAGGCCGGGCTGGTCATCGGCAAACGCCTCAATGACATCGACGGCAATCCGTACGAGCTGTACTACCTCTTCCCGCTGACGCAGGAGGAGGACTCCCTCGCCCTGGTCAAGACGACGCTCGCGACGGCCGGGCTGTTCGTGGTGGTGCTGCTGGGCGCGATCGCGTGGCTGGTGGTGCGGCAGGTCGTCACGCCGGTACGGATGGCGGCCGGGATCGCCGAGCGGCTGTCGGCGGGCCGGCTGCAGGAGCGGATGAAGGTCACCGGCGAGGACGACATCGCGCGGCTGGGCGAGGCCTTCAACAAGATGGCGCAGAACCTCCAGCTGAAGATCCAGCAGCTGGAGGAGCTGTCGCGGATGCAGCGGCGGTTCGTCTCGGACGTCTCGCACGAGCTGCGTACGCCGCTGACCACCGTACGGATGGCGGCCGATGTCATCCATGAGGCGCGTGAGGACTTCGATCCGGTGACGGCGCGTTCGGCGGAACTGCTGGGGGACCAGCTGGACCGGTTCGAGTCGCTGCTGTCGGACCTGCTGGAGATCAGCCGCTTCGACGCGGGCGCGGCGGCGCTGGAGGCCGAGCCGATAGACCTGCGGGAGGTCGTCCGCAGGGTGATCGGCGGGGCCGAGCCGCTGGCCGAGCGCAAGGGCGGCCGGATCCTCGTCGTGGGCGATGAGCAGCCGGTGGTCGCGGAGGCCGACGCACGCCGCGTCGAGCGGGTGCTGCGGAACCTGGTCGTCAACGCCGTGGAGCACGGTGAGGGCCGGGACGTGGTGGTGCGGATGGCCGCGGCGGGCGGCGCGGTGGCCGTGGCGGTGCGCGACTACGGGGTCGGGCTGAAGCCGGGCGAGGCGACGCGGGTGTTCAACCGCTTCTGGCGGGCGGACCCGGCTCGGGCTCGTACCACGGGTGGTACGGGGCTGGGCCTGTCGATCGCCGTGGAGGACGCGCGGCTGCACGGCGGCTGGCTGCAGGCGTGGGGGGAGCCGGGCGGCGGTTCGCAGTTCCGGCTGACGCTGCCGCGTACGGCGGACGAGCCGTTGCGCGGTTCGCCGATACCCCTGGAACCGGAGGACTCGCGGCGCAACCGGGAGCGGGCGGCCGCCGAAGAGGCGTCGCAGGGCGCCGGCCGGCTGCCGACGGTCCCGGGACAGGGCGGGAGCTCGACGCGGGCTGGGCTGCCCGCTCCGACGCGTACGGCACTGCCGCCGCGGCAGGCGGCGCAGGTGGCCGCCGATCCGACGGCGCTGCCCGGCAGCGGGTCGCGGGTGGTGGCGCGCGGAGCCGGTCAGCGGGCGGGCGAGGACGTCTCGTCCTCGACGCAGGATGTGAAACGGGAGGGTACGACTCGTGGGCGCTGAGCGTCGTCGCGGCCGTGGACGTACGGTGCGCGCGGTCGCGCTGCTCGGATGCGGCGTGCTGCTGGCCGGGTGTGGGTCGATGCCGGACAGTGGGGACGTCTCCCCGGTGAAGGCGTCCAACCCCGGGGACTCCCAGGTGCGGGTGTATCCGGTGACACCGCGGGAGGACGCGGAGCCGGACGAGATCGTCAACGGGTTCCTGGAGGCGATGACCGGTGACGACCCGGGTTTCGCGACGGCCCGCAAGTACCTGACCAAGAAGGCGGCGCGGGAGTGGAAGCCGGAGGAGCTCACCACGGTGCTCACCTCCGCGCCCGTCAGCACACAGCCGCCGGAGCGCAGCAGCATCCGTGAGACGCAGGACCGTCGCGTCTACTCCTTGCTCGGCAAGCGGATCGCGACGCTGGACAGCCGGCACGCCTACCGGCCGACGCCCATGTCCAACTACACCGGCACGATCCAGCTGGTGCAGGCGCCCGGCCCGGACGGCACGGGCAAGGAATGGCGTATCGACAGGCTGCCGCCGGGGCTGCTGCTCGGCGAGTCGGACTTCCAGCGCAACTACCGTTCCGTCAACACGTTCTACTTCGCCTCCGGTCGGCACTGGGTCGTGGCAGACCCGGTGTACATCCGGCAGCGGCAGGATCCGGTGACGCGGATGGACCCGGTGGCGCAGACGGTCAAGGCACTGCTCGAAGGGCCGACGAACTGGCTGGACCCGGTGGTGGATTCCAGCTTCCCCAGGGGCGTGGCGCTGAAGGACGGCGTCACGTCACTGACGCCCGACGACCAGAACAAGCTCAAGGTGCCGCTCAATAAAAAGGCGGAAAACATCGGCTTCGGCACGTGCAGGCGGATGGCGGCGCAATTGCTGTTCACCGTGGGCGATCTGGGTTTCGTCAGGGTGGAACAGGTCGAACTGCAGCGTGAGGACGGGCGCGCGCTGTGCCTGGTGGGAGAGAGCCAGAAGGAGAACTACCGGGCCGCCCCGCCGGGCAGCCCTGAGGTGAACCCCTATTTCATCAACGCGTCCGGACGGTTGGCGAAGCTCAAGGCCGGGGTGGAGAACCCCGGCACGCCGTCGCCCGTGCCGGGGCCGTTCGGGAACGGGTCGGTGAAGGTCGGCAAGGTCGCGGTCGCCCGCGATGAGCGTCGGGCGGCCGTGGTCTCGGAGGGTGACCGTTACTTGCGGGTGGCCTCCGTGGTCTCGGACGCGGGCGTGGAGCTGCCGGAACCGCTGGTGAGCAGCGAGGGCGCGAAGCTCGATGACCGGCTGTCCGCGCCGAGCTGGGACGGCCGCGGCAACCTGTGGGTCGCCGACCGCGACCCGGCGAATCCGCGGTTGCTGTTCCTGCCGGAGGGCTCCGGGGAGCCCCTGCCGGTCACGGCTCCGCAGCTCGCCGACGGAGTGCGGGTCGAGGCGCTGCGGGTGTCCGAGGACGGGGTGCGCATGGCGCTGCTGCTCCGGGAGGGCGACAAGACGACCCTGCACATCGGGCGGGTCGAGCGGCAGGGCGCCGGTGCGAAGCAGTCGGTACAGGTCGTGGACCTCCAGGCCATCGCCCCGCGGATGGAGTCGGTCACGTCGGTGTCGTGGGCGGGACAGAGCCGGCTGGTGGTGCTGGGCAAGCTGGCCGGCGGGGTGCAGCAGGTGCGCTACATCCAGACGGACGGTTCGACCTCGGCCGCGGCGATTCCGGGGCTGAACCAGGTGAAGGTGGTCGCGGCGTCGAACGACGAACGCGCCCCGCTGGTGGCGGCCTCCGCCGACGCGGGCATCGTGCGGCTGCAGGCGGGCGCGAACTGGCAGCCGATGGTGGAGAAGGGCACGTCCCCCGTCTACCCCGGCTGACGCCGCGCCGCCACCGGCCCAGCACGGGGCCGAGCGGGGCTCCGCGTGCGGTGCGCTGTGTGGGCCCGGCGCGCCAGGGCGCGCTACTACGTGCCGAGGGGGCGGGCGGGCCCGGGCGCGTCCTGCTGGGTCGGCGCGCTCCGCATGCGCGGTGGTGCGGGGCGGAGGCCCCGGGGCGCGCTGCGCGGGCCCGGCCTGCCCTATGGGGCCGGCACGCCCCGGGGTGCGTCCTTCGGCCGGCGGGCTGCTGGGGTCGCATCGGGGCCGATGGGTGACGTGTGCAGGCCGTGGGGAACGGGAACGCCGTGGTGTCCGGGTGGGACGTGTGGCGCGGACCAAGCGGGCCGGGGTTGCCGACCCGGCCCAGCCGGGCGGCTGCTGCCGCGGCCCCGCCGGTGCGCCGGTGTGGGCCAGTGGGTCCGGCTGTGATGCCCTCAGGGCCCTGGGCGCGTCCTGCCGGGCCAGCGGGCTGCTTTTGCCCCTTGCCCCGCGGGGCGACGTGTGGAGGCCGCGGGGGCGGGGAGGCACGGGCCAAGCGGGCCGGGGTTGCCGACCCAGCCGGGCGGTTGCTGCCGCGGCTCCGGGTGTGGGGCCCGGCGGGGCGGCGTGTGATGTCCGCGGGGCCTCCTGGCCGCGCCGGGTGGGGGCAGCGGGGCATGGGCGGGATGAGGGGTGCCCGCGGCACTCGGGTGACGGACGCGGTGGGCCCGTCATGTTTCGCGTGGTTGGCATGGGGTGCGGGGGCTGAGCCGTCGGGGTTTTCCACAGGGGTGGATGCGCAGTGGGGGGCTTGGGACCGTGGGGGTATGCGCTGGTGGTGGCGGGAGATCGCGGGGTTGGTTCTGCCGGTGGCCTGTGGTGGGTGCGGGCGGGCTCGTACGTCGTTGTGCGAGGCGTGCCGGTGGGCGCTGTGCGGAGCGGGTGGGCGGCGGGTGAGGCCGGTGCCGGAGCCGGTGGGGCTGCCGGTGGTGTGTGCCGCGGCGCCTTATGCGGATGCGGTACGGGCGGTGCTGCTCGGGCACAAGGAGCGTGGCGCGCTCGGGCTGGCCGGGCCGCTGGGGGTCGCGCTCGCGGGGGCCGTGCGGGCCTCTGTCGCTTGTGGGCGCTCGGGCGGCGGGCCGCTGCTCCTGGTGCCGGTGCCTTCCGCGCGGCGCGTGGTGCGGGCGCGTGGGCACGACGCGGCGCGGCGGATCGCGCTGGCGGCGGCGGCCGAAATACGGCGTACGGGGGTGGCGGCGCGGGTGGTGCCCGTGCTGCGGCAGCGGCGGGCGGTGGCGGACCAGTCCGGGCTGGGCGCGCGGGAGAGGCTGGCGAACCTGGCCGGGGCGCTGGAGGTGGCGGCCGGCGGAGGGAAGCTACTGGCGGCCGGCAGGCCCGTACTGGTCGACGATCTCATGACCACCGGGGCTTCGCTGGTCGAGGCGGCACGGGTACTGCGTGCCGGTTCGGAGCCGCAATTCCGGGGAGTCGTACAGATGAGTGCCGCAGTTGTCGCCGCCCCGCCGATGTCGTTCGAAATAAACCGGAACTGACGGGGAACTTGCATCGTTGCAGGTACTGAGAGAGCAAAAACACCTGATCGGAGGTTCGTGCGGATAGCGGGTGCCGACACCCGTCCGAGCGAGCTATGTTCGGGTGTGAGGAATGGCGAAAGCCGCGCTTCACCGAATGCACTGCCGTGTTCCGGGTCCGTTTCCGGGTAGCGGTCAGGACATCCAAGGTGGTGGGGTGGGGATCTTGCCGACGGGGGAGGAGGAGGTCGAGTCGCCAAGTCCGAGGCTCCGGTACTCACCGGGGTCTGGTGCAAAAGGGAGATGCTCGCCGGCCGGTGAGTCGGCAGGAGCGATCCGGGAACGGAGTTCTGCGTGGACATCGTCGTCAAAGGCCGCAAGACCGAGGTGCCCGAGCGGTTCCGCAAGCACGTGGCCGAGAAGCTGAAGCTGGAGAAGATCCAGAAGCTCGACGCCAAGGTGATCAGCCTCGACGTCGAGGTGTCCAAGGAACACAACCCGCGGCAGGCAGACCGGTCGGACCGCGTGGAAATCACCCTCCACTCCCGGGGGCCGGTGATCCGGGCGGAGGCGGCGGCAGGCGACCCCTACGCAGCCCTTGACCTCGCGACGGGCAAGCTGGAGGCACGGCTGCGCAGGCAGCACGACAAGCGTCACACCCGCCGGGGCAACGGCCGTCTGTCGGCCGCGGAGGTCTCCGACGCGGTTCCGGGCGTGGCCCGGCTGAACGGAAACGGCGGCGTGGCGGTGGAGGAGCGGCCGGAGTCCGTCCCCACCAAGAGGATGGGCTCGCTGGAGGTGCGGGGCGAAGGACCTCTGGTGGTCCGCGAGAAGACCCACACAGCCGCCCCGATGTCACTCGACCAGGCTCTCTACGAGATGGAGCTGGTCGGTCACGACTTCTACCTGTTCGTCGACTCCGAGACGAAGCTGCCCAGCGTCGTCTACCGCCGGCACGCCTACGACTACGGCGTCATCCATCTGGAGAGCGACCCGTTGGCCGGCTCCGAGGCCGGCGGTGCGGGCGGCGCGCTCGGTGGCTGACAGCAGCTGAACGACCCCGGTGGTGCCCCTGGAGCGCCGTGTGCGCCCCCAGGGGCACCACCGTGCGACCACAGGATCACCGCTTCGCCGTCCGGGCATGAAATCATGGCAGGGCGCGCCAACCGATGCTCCGAGGGCCGAGGTTGGCGTACCGCACATGAACGTCAGGCAGGCCTGCAGGGGGAGGAACGATGGCGGACAGCTTCGGCCCGGTGCACCACCCGGGCGGCTCCGACGCCCCGGTGGGCGGAGCGGGGTGCGGGAGCGGTGCCGACACCGACACGGACGGCGGCGCATCCCGCAAGGAGCCCATCAGGGTCCTGGTCGTGGACGACCACGCCCTCTTCCGCAGAGGCCTGGAGATCGTCCTCGCGCAGGAGGAGGACATCCAGGTGGTCGGCGAGGCGGGCGATGGCGCGGAAGCCGTCGACAAGGCCGCCGACCTGCTGCCCGACATCGTGCTCATGGACGTCCGGATGCCCAAGCGGGGCGGTATCGAGGCCTGCACCTCCATCAAGGAGGTGGCCCCCAGCGCCAAGATCATCATGCTGACGATCAGCGACGAGGAGGCCGACCTCTACGACGCGATCAAGGCGGGTGCGACCGGCTATCTCCTCAAGGAGATCTCCACCGACGAGGTGGCCACCGCCATTCGGGCGGTCGCGGACGGTCAGTCGCAGATCAGCCCGTCGATGGCGTCGAAGCTCCTCACCGAGTTCAAGTCGATGATCCAGCGCACCGACGAGCGCCGGCTCGTTCCGGCGCCCCGACTGACCGACCGGGAGCTGGAGGTCCTGAAGCTGGTCGCCACCGGCATGAACAACCGGGACATCGCCAAGGAGTTGTTCATCTCGGAGAACACCGTGAAGAACCACGTCCGCAACATCCTGGAGAAGCTCCAGCTGCACTCCAGGATGGAAGCGGTGGTCTACGCGATGCGGGAGAAGATCCTCGAGATCAGGTGAGGACCGGGTGAGGCTCAGGTGAGACGGGCCAGGGCGGACGACAGCTCGGGGGCGAGCTCCGGGCGGTCGACCCGTTCGATCCGTACGGAGTCGCAGCCCACCCACTCGGCGGCCTCCCGCAGCGCCTCCGCCATGGGGGCCACGGCCTTCGGGGAGGCCAGCGACACCTGTTTGGCCACCAGGGTCTTCCCCTCGCGGGCCGGATCCACCCGGCCCATCAGCTTCCCGCCCGCGAGCAGGGGCATCGCGAAGTAGCCGTGTATCCGCTTCTGCCTGGGGACGTACGCCTCCAGGCGGTGCGTGAAGCCGAAGATCCGTTCCGTGCGCGCCCGCTCCCAGATCAGCGAGTCGAACGGCGACAGCAGGGTCGTACGGTGACGGCCGCGCGCCACGCCCGCCAGGGCCTCCGGGTCCGCCCAGGCCGGCTTGTCCCAGCCCTGCACGCGCACCGGCACCAGCCCCGAGTCGGCGACCACCGCGTCGAACTGCTCGCCCTTGAGCCGGTGGTAGTCGGCGATGTCCGCGCGCGTGCCCACGCCCAGCGCCTGCCCCGCCAGCCGCACCAGCCGGCGCAGACACTCGGTGTCGTCCAGCTCGTCGTGCAGCAGGTGATCAGGGATGGCCCGCTCGGCCAGGTCGTACACCCGCTTCCAGCCGCGCCGCTCGGTGCACACCACCTCCCCGAACATCAGCGCCCGCTCGACGGCGACCTTCGACTCCGACCAGTCCCACCACTCGCCGCCGTTCTTCGCGCCGCCGAGCTCCGTGGCGGTCAGCGGGCCCTCGGCGCGCAGCTGCTTGATCACCGCGTTGTAGGCGTCGTCCGGCAGGTCGTGGTGCCACTGCGGGCGCTTGCGGTAGGCGCGGCGGCGGAAGGCGAAGTGCGGCCACTCCTCGACCGGCAGGATGCACGCCGCGTGCGACCAGTACTCGAAGGCGTGTCCGTCCGTCCAGTACGCCGCGTCGACGGTCCGGCGGCCGACGGCGCCCAGCCGTGCGTACGGGATCAGCTCGTGGGAGCGGGCCAGCACCGAGATCGTGTCCAGCTGGACGGCGCCGAGCCGGCGCAGTACGCCGCGCACCCCGGCGCGGCGGTCCGGCGCGCCCAGGAAGCCCTGGGCGCGCAGCGCGATACGACGGGTCTCGTCGGCGGAGAGCTCGGCGGTGGGAGTCGGCAGGGGCGTCATGGTCCGCACGGTCGTCATGCTCGGCACGATAGAGGGCGGCACTGACAGTCAGCTGCCGGCCGGGAGATAGGGCACGGGGCTCGGCAGGCCGAGGTCCGAGGGAAGCAGGGAGCCGATCCACGCATCGCGGACGGTGCCCTTGTTGACGAGGCCCGCGCGCTGGACGCCCTCCACCGTGAAGCCGGCCTTCTCGGCGACGGTGCGCGATCCCGTGTTGCCGACCTCGGCGCGCCACACCAGCCGCGTGCACCCGGTCGTCGTGAAGGTCCACCGCGCCAGGGCCACGACGGCCTCCGTGGCGTAGCCGCCGCCGCGGTGCTCCCTGGCCGTCCAGAAGCCGATCTCCCACACTCCCGAGTGCCCGCGTACTCCGACGGCGCCCACGAGCGGGCCGCCCGCGCGGAGCAGGACGGCGAAGTCCAGGTCGTACCCGGTGCGCCAGCCGTCGGGCACGATGCGCCCGAGGAAGTCCTCCGCGTGATGCCTCTCGTACGGGGACGGCACGACCGTCCAGCGCTGGATGTCCGGGTCCTGGCAGGCCGCGTACACGGCGTCGGTGTCGTCGAGCGTGAACGGGCGCAAGCTCAGGCGCTCGGTGGTGAGGGTGACGGGCTCCATGGCGGGATTCTGGAGGGGCGGGGAGGGGCGGGGCGAACACTTTTCGGGTTCAGCGGCACCTTCCGTAGGCCCCGCGCGTTCTTCTTGAGGGCGGCATGTCGGCGCGGCAGTCGGCCCAGGTGAGCGCGGACCTCCCGGCGCGGTGGCGTCCTCGCTTACGATGGCCGTTGCGGTGGGGCCCACCTGCCGTGCCCGTGCCAGTGTCCATGACAAGACCTAGTGCCAGGCCCGACCGGCAAGGAGACCAACCTCAGTGTCCGTCTTCAACAAGCTCATGCGTGCAGGCGAAGGCAAGATCCTGCGCAAACTGCACCGCATCGCGGACCAGGTCAACTCCATCGAAGAGGACTTCGTCAACCTCTCCGACGCCGAGTTGCGGGCGCTCACCGAGGAGTACAAGCAGCGGTACGCCGACGGTGAGAGCCTCGACGACCTGATGCCCGAAGCGTTCGCGACGGTCCGCGAGGCCGCCAAGCGCGTGCTCGGTCAGCGCCACTACGACGTCCAGCTGATGGGTGGCGCCGCGCTGCACCTCGGTTACGTCGCCGAGATGAAGACCGGTGAGGGCAAGACCCTCGTCGGCACGCTGCCGGCGTATCTGAACGCGCTGTCCGGCAAGGGCGTGCACATGATCACCGTCAACGACTACCTGGCGGAGCGCGACTCCGACATGATGGGCCGGGTCCACAAGTTCCTGGGCCTGAAGGTCGGCTGCATCCTCTCCAACATGTCGCCGTCGCAGCGCCGCGAGCAGTACAACTGCGACATCACGTACGGCACGAACAACGAGTTCGGCTTCGACTACCTGCGCGACAACATGGCGTGGTCCAAGGACGAGCTCGTCCAGCGCGGCCACAACTTCGCCTGTGTCGACGAGGTCGACTCCATCCTGGTCGACGAGGCCCGTACGCCGCTGATCATCTCCGGCCCGGCCGACCAGGCGACCAAGTGGTACGGCGACTTCGCCAAGCTGGTCACCCGCCTCAAGAGGGGCGAGCCCGGAAACCCCCTCAAGGGCATCGAGGAGACCGGTGACTACGAGGTCGACGAGAAGAAGCGCACTGTCGGCATCCACGAGTCCGGCGTCGCCAAGGTCGAGGACTGGCTGGGCATCGACAACCTCTACGAGTCGGTGAACACTCCGCTCGTCGGTTACCTGAACAACGCCATCAAGGCCAAGGAACTGTTCAAGAAGGACAAGGACTACGTCGTCATCGACGGCGAAGTCATGATCGTCGACGAGCACACCGGCCGTATCCTCGCCGGCCGCCGCTACAACGAGGGCATGCACCAGGCGATCGAGGCGAAGGAAGGGGTGGACATCAAGGACGAGAACCAGACCCTCGCCACGATCACCCTGCAGAACTTCTTCCGCCTCTACGACAAGCTGTCCGGTATGACCGGTACGGCCATGACCGAGGCCGCCGAGTTCCACCAGATCTACAAGCTGGGCGTCGTCCCGATCCCGACGAACAGGCCGATGATCCGCAAGGACCAGTCGGACCTGATCTACCGCACCGAGGTCGCCAAGTTCGCCGCGGTCGTCGACGACATCGAGGAGAAGCACAAGAAGGGCCAGCCGATCCTCGTCGGTACGACGTCGGTCGAGAAGTCCGAGTACCTGTCGCAGCAGCTGTCCAAGCGCGGCATCCAGCACGAGGTGCTCAACGCCAAGCAGCACGACCGTGAGGCGCAGATCGTCGCCCAGGCCGGCCGCAAGGGCGCCGTCACCGTCGCCACCAACATGGCCGGCCGTGGTACCGACATCAAGCTGGGCGGCAACCCCGACGACCTCGCCGAGGCCGAGCTGCGCCAGCGCGGCCTGGATCCGGTCGAGCACGTGGAGGAGTGGGCCGCCGCCCTGCCCGCCGCGCTGGAGAAGGCCGAGCTCGCCGTGAAGGCCGAGTTCGAGGAGGTCAAGGCGCTCGGCGGGCTGTACGTGCTGGGCACGGAGCGGCACGAGTCGCGGCGTATCGACAACCAGCTGCGCGGCCGTTCCGGCCGTCAGGGCGACCCGGGCGAGTCCCGGTTCTACCTGTCCCTCGGTGACGACCTGATGCGGCTGTTCAAGGCGCAGATGGTCGAGCGCGTCATGTCGATGGCCAACGTTCCCGACGACGTACCGATCGAGAACAAGATGGTCACGCGCGCGATCGCGTCCGCGCAGTCGCAGGTCGAGCAGCAGAACTTCGAGACGCGTAAGAACGTCCTGAAGTACGACGAGGTCCTCAACCGGCAGCGTGAGGTCATCTACGGCGAGCGCCGCCGCGTCCTGGAGGGCGAGGACCTGCACGAGCAGATCCGCCACTTCATGGACGACACGATCGACGCCTACATCGAGGCGGAGACCGTCGAGGGCTTCGCCGAGGAGTGGGACCTGGAGCGGCTGTGGGGCGCCTTCAAGCAGCTCTACCCGTGCAAGGTCACCATCGAGGAGCTGGAGGAGGCGGTCGGCGACCGGGCCGGCATCACCGCCGAGTTCATCGCGGAGTCCGTCAAGGAGGACATCCACGAGCAGTACGACGCGCGTGAGAAGCAGCTCGGCTCCGACATCATGCGTGAGCTGGAGCGGCGTGTCGTGCTGTCGGTCCTGGACCGCAAGTGGCGCGAGCACCTCTACGAGATGGACTACCTCCAGGAGGGCATCGGTCTGCGCGCGATGGCGCAGAAGGACCCGCTGGTCGAGTACCAGCGCGAGGGCTTCGACATGTTCACCGCGATGATGGAGGGCATCAAGGAGGAGTCCGTCGGCTACCTGTTCAACCTGGAGGTCCAGGTCGAGCAGCAGGTCGAGGAGGTCCCGGTGCAGGACGCGGCCGCTGCGAAGACGTCCCTGGCCAAGGAGGACGCCGTACCGGCGCAGGCCGGTGCCGGGCGGCCCGAGATCCGCGCCAAGGGGCTGGAGGCCCCCAAGCGGCCGGACCGGCTGCACTTCTCCGCGCCGAAGGTCGACGGCGAGGGCGACATCATCGAGGGCGACTTCGAGAACGGGGACGGAGCGGCCCGGTCCGCGGCGGACGGCATGACGCGTGCGGAGCGACGCAAGGCGCAGAAGGGCGGGCGTCGCCGTAAGAAGTAACTCTCCGTAGGAGTGCTTTCGGGGCCGGGTGCGTGACGGGAGTCGCGTGCTCGGCCCCGTTCGTTGGTGTACGTCAGTGGCGCCGGCCGCCGAGTTCCACGGCGGCGCAGCGCCATTTGCGGTCGGTGCCCTGTTCCAGGCGGAACGCCATCGCCCGGACCTGCTCGCCCGCCGCGATGCTCGCGAACGCCTCGACCACGCCCGGGCGCAGCGGGAAGCCGCCGCAGCGGCGGATGACGGGGCGTGCGCCGCGGGCGCGCAGCGGGGTGGTGGGCGCGAGGGCGATCAGCTGGTCGTAGGCCTCGGCGACGGTCTGGCCGAGCATCCAGTGGACGGGGCGCTCACCGCTGAGGACGGCGAGCAGCCGTTCGGCGAAGAGGACGTGGGGCGGGAGCGGGCCCCGGCGGGTGGGGGTGGGGGTGGGGGTGGGAGTGCGGGTCGCGGTGGTGGCCGCGGCCGGGCGGGGTGAACCGGGCCGGACCGTGCCGGGGCCGCGCTGGTCCCGGCGGCGGGCCGGGCCGGACGTCGTCCTGGTTGCGGTGGTGCTCATGATGATCGCCCCCGTTCCGTAGGACCCGGTTGTGTACCGGGCGGTAACTTGTGGTGGTGATCTTCTACGGGGGCGGGGCGGGCGGCCGCAATCGGTGCCCGAGCGGGTGCCGAAGTGGTGGAGGCATCACCTATCCGGGTGACGGCGGGACGGCGGGGTGCGGCCACGGCCGGGTGCGGCGGCGTGCGGGGTGGACGCGGCGAGACGGTGGCCACCGGCCCTGAAGGGGGACTCCCCACGTATCCTGAGGGCGTCTCCCGACTACGAAAGCGGCCTGCCATGCGCGTCTACGTCCCCCTGACCCTCCCCGGTCTCGCACAGGCGCACAAGGCGGGCGAACTGGGCCCCGGCCCCCTGACCGCGTACGCGGTGACGCCCGGGCTGCGCGAGTGGTACGTCTCCGACGACATCGAGGAACTCGAGTACGCCGCCCTGAGCCGGGCGGCGGCCGCGTCGCTGCGGATGCTGGCCGCCGATCCGTCCGCGGCGCGACTGAGGGTCGTGGTGGCCGTCGACGTACCGGACGGGGCCGCGGTCGCCGACCCCGACGGGGCGCTGGATCCCTCGTCGGTGGGCGAGGTGCGGATCGCGCGGGCGGTGCCGCTGGCCAAGGCGGCGGCGGTGCACGTGGACGCGGACGACGCCAGGGACGACGTGTCGGCGGCGGCGGACGCGCTGGGCGCGGCGGATCACGGGGACGACGACGCGCAGTTCGTGGTGGACGGGGCGGAGGATCATGAGCTGCTGTGGTTCGGGGTGCAGGAGATTCCCGGGTTGATCGGCTGACCTGCGGTTTTTGGTTGGTGGGGGCTCGTTGTCGGACCGTGCCGGTACCTTTTGGGCATGGGGAAGCGCAGCACCCACCTGGTGTGGGACTGGAACGGGACGCTGCTCGATGACATCGACGCGGTCATCGGGGCGACGAACGCCGCGTTCGAGGAGATAGGCCTGGAGCCGATCACGCTCGCGCGGTACCGGGAGCTGTACTGCGTGCCGGTCCCGCTGTTCTACGAGCGGCTGATGGGGCGCCTGCCGACCGAGGCGGAGTGGCTGATCATGGACGAGGCGTTCCACCGGCACTACTGGGTGCGGGCCGAGGTGTGCGGGCTCGCGGACGGCGCCGCCGAGCTTCTGGCCGCCCGGCAGGCGGCGGGACTCACCCAGTCGTTGCTGTCGCTGGCCCCGCACGAGCTCCTGGTGCCGATCGTGCGGCGGCACGGCATCGAGGAGCGGTTCGTCCGGGTGGACGGGCGGATAGGCGACTCGACGGCCGGCAAGGCGGAGCACATGGTGCGGCATCTCGTCGCGCTGGAGGGCGTGCCGCCTGAGCGGATCGTCGTCATCGGGGACGCCGCGGACGACGCGGTCGCGGCGGCGCACGTGGGTGCGCGGGCGGTGCTCTACACGGGCGGCTCGCACAGCCGGGCCAGCCTGGTGATGGCCGGGGTGCCCGTCGTGGACTCGCTGGAGGAAGCGGTGGCGGTCGCGGAGGAGCTGGTGGCGTAGCCCGTGGCCGGGCGAGGGCGTGAAGTCCGCGCGGGCGGCTGCGCCGGGTGGGTGCGGGGTGGTGGGGTGCGCTTGCGGGTGCGGGGCGGCGGGGTGCACCCGCGGGTGCGCGGCGGTGCGGGGCGGTGGCGGTTCGCCCGCGGGTGCGGGGCGGTGGGGTGCGCCCGGCCTGGCGGCCGGGCTGGGGTTCCCACCCGCACCACCCACCGTGCGGGTGGCAGGGTTGGTGCGGGTCTTCCTGCGGGGGGCGCCGTCGGCGGCTGGCGGGTGGTGGTGGGTGCGTGTGCGGGCCCGGTGAGGGCTGGGACCCACCCGCACGGCCCGTGCGGGTGGGTGGAGTTCCGGGCCGCGCCCGCGGTACCGGACGTGCGGGCGCGGGTCCGTGGGTTCCCGGCCGCGCCGGGCCGTACCGGCGGCACCAACCGCACCCTCTCGTACCGGCGGCACCGGCCGTGCCGGGCCGGGAGGGGTTATGTCGCGGGGGACTTGGTGCGGAGGACTTGGAGGAACTCGCGCATCCAGGCCGGATGGTCCGGCCAGGCGCGGGAGGAGACCAGGGTGCCGTCGACGACGGCTTCGGTGTCCTGGAAGGTGGCGCCGGCGGCCTGCATGTCGAGTTCCAGGGCCGGGTAGGCCGTCACGTGGCGGCCGTCCAGGGCGCCGATCGCGGCTGTCAGGAGCGGGCCGTGGCAGATCTGGGCGACCGGCTTGTCGGCGTCGAAGAAGGACTTGAGGATCTTGCGCAGCTCCGGGTCGTTGCGGAGGTACTCGGGGGCCCGGCCGCCCGGGACGACCACGGCGGCGTACTGGCTGGGCTCGACCTCCGAGAAGGCCAGGTCGGCGGGCCAGGTGTAGCCGGGCTTCTCGGTGTAGGTGTCGTAGCCCGGCTCGAAGTCGTGGACGACGAAGCGGAGCGTCTTGCGGGCCGGGGCGGCGATGTGGACCTCGTACCCCTCCTCGCGCAGTCGCTGGTACGGGTACAGCACCTCCAGGGATTCCGCCGCGTCACCGGTGACGATCAGGATCTTCACGCTCATCACTGCCTGCCTCTGTTCGGGGGCACGTGTCGCTGTCCACAGTGTCAAACTTCCGGGCCGGGTTTTGTACACATACGGCTCATGACGGGCCGGGGGTCAGGAGCGATAGCCTGGACCCGTGATCAGCGCGATATGCCATGGGGGCAGCGAAGCCCCCGGCCAGCGCCCGGAGTGCCACCGTGCCCGGGCGATCGCTGACCCATCCCATCCGGCCCGGTCGCCAAAATTGGCCAATAACGGCCCGGACATCTCTCATCGCGGCATAACGTCGCCTCAGACCGGATACCCCGCGTCGTGGCGTTGTGTCACTTTTTCTTTCACCTACGTCACGCAACGGCGCGCGACAGGAGCCAGAGGACATGCAGACCAAGCTGGACGAAGCCAAGGCCGAGCTGCTCGAACGGGCCGCCCGGGTAGCTGAGAACAGCCCGGTCGGGGGGCAACTCCAGACTGGGGCCGAGAACGGGGAACGTCCGGACCAGGACATCGTTCTCGAATACCTCCAGCGCTACTACCTGCACACCGCCCCCGAGGACCTCACGGACCGTGACCCGGTGGACGTCTTCGGCGCGGC
This sequence comes from Streptomyces sp. CB03238, assembly GCF_002099185.1. Taxonomy (NCBI): domain Bacteria; kingdom Bacillati; phylum Actinomycetota; class Actinomycetes; order Kitasatosporales; family Streptomycetaceae; genus Streptomyces; species Streptomyces sp. CB03238. The sequence continues at coordinate 23,611 of NZ_NBCN01000042.1, forward strand.
CCTTTCGCACTACCGGCTGGCCGAGAACCGCCCCCAGGGCACGGCCAGCGTCCGTGTGCACACGCCCACCGTCGAGGAGAACGGCTGGACCTGCAGCCACTCCGTCGTCGAGGTCGTCACGGACGACATGCCCTTCCTCGTCGACTCGGTGACCAACGAGCTGTCCCGGCAGGGGCGCGGCATCCACGTCGTGATCCACCCGCAGGTCGTCGTCCGCCGCGACGTGACCGGCAAGCTCATCGAGGTGCTGCCCAGCGGCGCCCGCGCCGACCTGCACGACGCCCTCACCGAGTCCTGGATCCACGTCGAGATCGACCGCGAGACCGACCGCGCCGACCTCAAGCAGATCACCGCCGACCTGCTGCGCGTCCTGTCCGACGTCCGCGAGACGGTCGAGGACTGGGAGAAGATGCGCGACGCCGCGCTGCGCATCGCCGAAGAGCTGCCCCGCGAGCCCATCCCCGGCGACCTGCGCCGGCCCGAGGTCGAGGAGGCCCGCGAGCTGCTGCGCTGGCTCGCCGACGACCACTTCACCTTCCTCGGCTACCGCGAGTACGAGCTGACCAGCGACGACGCGCTCAGCGCCGTACCCGGCACCGGCCTCGGCATCCTCCGCTCCGACCCGCACCACAGCGACGACGAGGCGCACCCCGTCTCGCCCTCCTTCAACCGGCTGCCGCGCGACGCCCGTGCCAAGGCCCGCGAGCACAAGCTGCTCATCCTCACCAAGGCCAACAGCCGCGCCACCGTGCACCGGCCCTCCTACCTCGACTACGTCGGGGTGAAGAAGTTCGACAAGGACGGCAACGTCATCGGCGAGCGCCGCTTCCTGGGGCTCTTCTCGTCGGCCGCCTACACCGAATCGGTGAGGCGCGTCCCGGTCATCCGCCGCAAGGTCGCCGAGGTCCTGGAAAAGGCCGGCTTCTCGCCCCACAGCCACGACGGCCGCGACCTGCTCCAGATCCTGGAGACCTACCCGCGCGACGAGCTGTTCCAGACGCCGGTCGACCAGCTCGAGTCGATCGCCACGAGCGTGCTCTACCTGCAGGAGCGCCGCAAGCTGCGGCTCTACCTCCGCCAGGACGAGTACGGGCGCTACTACTCCGCGCTCGTCTACCTGCCGCGCGACCGCTTCAACACCACCGTCCGGCTGCGGATCATCGACATCCTGAAGGAGGAGCTCGGCGGCACCAGCGTCGACTTCACCGCCTGGAACACCGAGTCGATCCTCTCCCGGCTCCACTTCGTCGTCCGCGTCCCGCAGGGCACCGAGCTCACCCCGCTCACCGACGCCGACACCGAGCGCATCGAGGCCCGGCTCGTCGAAGCCGCCCGCTCCTGGGAGGACGGCTTCGCCGAGGCGCTCAACGCCGAGATGGGCGAGGAGCGCGCCGCCGAGCTGCTGCGCCGGTACGCCAACTCCTTCCCCGAGGGGTACAAGGCCGACCACACCCCGCGTGCCGCCGTCGCCGACCTCGGCCACCTGGAGCAGCTGGTCCGGGGCGAGAAGGACTTCGCGCTCTCCCTGTACGAGCCGGTCGGCGCGGGCCCCGGCGAGCGCCGCTTCAAGATCTACAAGACCGGCGCGCAGATCTCCCTCTCCGCCGTACTGCCGGTCCTCAACCGGCTCGGCGTCGAGGTCGTCGACGAGCGCCCCTACGAGCTGCGCTGCGCGGACCGTACGCAGGCGTGGATCTACGACTTCGGGCTGCGCATGCCGCACGGCACGGCCAACGGCGACTACCTCGCCGACGACGCCCGTGAGCGGTTCCAGGAGGCGTTCGCCGCGACCTGGACCGGCCGGGCCGAGAACGACGGGTTCAACGCCCTCGTGCTGAGCGCGGGGCTGAACTGGCGCCAGGCGATGGTGCTGCGCGCGTACGCCAAGTACCTGCGCCAGGCCGGTTCGACGTTCAGCCAGGACTACATGGAGGACACCCTCCGCCACAACGTCCACACCACCCGCCTGCTGGTCTCGCTGTTCGAGGCGCGGATGTCGCCGGAGCGGCAGCGGGCCGGCACGGAGCTGACCGACGGGCTGCTGGAGGAGCTGGACGGCGCCCTGGACCAGGTGGCCTCGCTCGACGAGGACCGGATCCTCAGGTCCTTCCTCACCGTCATCAAGGCCACGCTGCGGACGAACTTCTTCCAGCAGGCGGACGACGGCGAGCCGCACGCGTACGTGTCGATGAAGTTCGACCCGCAGGCCATCCCCGACCTGCCCGCGCCGCGCCCCGCGTTCGAGATCTGGGTGTACTCGCCGCGTGTCGAGGGCGTCCACCTCCGCTTCGGCAAGGTCGCGCGAGGCGGTCTGCGCTGGTCGGACCGGCGCGAGGACTTCCGTACCGAAATCCTCGGCCTGGTCAAGGCGCAGATGGTGAAGAACACCGTCATCGTGCCGGTCGGCGCCAAGGGCGGGTTCGTCGCCAAGCAGCTCCCGGACCCGGCCGTCGACCGTGACGCCTGGCTGGCGGAGGGCATCGCCAGCTACCGCACCTTCATCTCGGCGCTGCTGGACATCACCGACAACCTCGTCGGCGGCGAGGTCGTGCCGCCGCGTGACGTCGTCCGGCACGACGAGGACGACACGTACCTCGTCGTCGCCGCCGACAAGGGCACGGCGACCTTCTCCGACATCGCCAACGAGGTCGCCGTCGCGTACGGCTTCTGGCTGGGCGACGCCTTCGCATCCGGCGGCTCGGCCGGTTACGACCACAAGGGCATGGGCATCACGGCCCGTGGCGCGTGGGAGTCGGTCAAGCGGCACTTCCGGGAGCTCGGCCACGACACCCAGACCGAGGACTTCACGGTCGTCGGCGTCGGCGACATGTCCGGTGACGTGTTCGGCAACGGCATGCTGCTGAGCGAGCACATCCGGCTGGTCGCCGCCTTCGACCACCGGCACATCTTCATCGACCCGAACCCCGACGCGGCCGTCTCGTACGCCGAGCGGCGCCGCCTGTTCGAGCTGCCGCGCAGCTCGTGGGCCGACTACAACAAGGAGCTGCTGTCCCCGGGCGGCGGCATCCACCCCCGTACGGCCAAGTCGATCCCGGTCAACGCGCACATGCGCGCCGCGCTCGGCATCGAGGGGACGGTCACCAAGCTGACCCCCGCCGAGCTGATGCAGGTGATCCTCAAGGCGCCGGTGGACCTGCTGTGGAACGGCGGCATCGGTACGTACGTCAAGGCCGGCACCGAGTCGCACGGCGACGTCGGCGACAAGGCCAACGACGCCATCCGCGTCAACGGCGAGGACCTGCGCGTCAAGGTCGTCGGCGAGGGCGGCAACCTGGGCCTGACCCAGCTCGGCCGGATCGAGTTCGCCCGGAAGGGTGGCCCCGAGGGCGAGGGCGGCAAGGTCAACACCGACGCCATCGACAACAGCGCGGGCGTGGACACCTCCGACCACGAGGTGAACATCAAGATCCTGCTCAACGGCCTGGTCGCGGACGGCGACATGACCGTCAAGCAGCGCAACAAGATTCTCGCCGAGATGACCGACGAGGTCGGCACGCTGGTGCTGCGCAACAACTACGCGCAGAACGTGGCCCTCGCCAACGCCGTCAAGCAGTCCCCGTCCCTCCTCCACGCCCACCAGCGGTTCATGCGCCGCCTGGGCCGCGAGGGCCGGCTGGACCGGGCGCTGGAGTTCCTGCCCAACGACCGCCAGATCCGCGAGCTGCTCAACGCGGGCAAGGGCCTCAGCCAGCCCGAGCTGGCCGTCCTCCTCGCGTACACCAAGATCACGGTGGCGGACGAGCTGATCCACACGGACCTGCCGGACGACCCGTACCTGCGCGAGCTGCTGCACGCGTACTTCCCCACCAAGCTCCGCGAGGAGTTCGCCGACCAGATCGACGCCCACGCGCTGCGCCGCGAGATCATCACGACGGTGCTGGTCAACGACACCGTCAACACCGGCGGCTCGACCTTCCTGCACCGGCTGCGCGAGGAGACCGGCGCGTCGATCGAGGAGATCGTCCGGGCGCAGACCGCCGCCCGTGCGATCTTCGGGCTGAGCGAGGTGTGGGACGCCGTCGAGGCCCTCGACAACAAGGTCCCCGCCGAGGTCCAGACCCGCATCCGGCTGCACTCGCGGCGCCTGGTCGAGCGCGGTACGCGCTGGCTGCTGGGCAACCGGCCGCAGCCGGTGCAGCTCGCCGAGACCGTCGAGTTCTTCGCGGAGCGCGTGGAGCAGGTGTGGGCGAAGCTGCCGCAGATGCTGCGCGGCGCGGACCTGGAGTGGTACGGGTCGATCGTGGACGAGCTCACCGCGGCGGGTGTCCCGGAGGAGCTGGCGCTGCGGGTGGCGGGCTTCTCGTCCGCGTTCCCGACGCTCGACATCGTCGCGATCGCCGACCGGACGGGCAAGGACCCGATGGCGGTCGCCGAGGTCTACTACGACCTCGCCGACCGGCTCTCCGTCACCCAGCTGATGGACCGGATCCTCGAACTGCCGCGCGCCGACCGCTGGCAGTCGATGGCCCGCGCCGCCATTCGCGAGGACCTGTACGCCGCGCACGCCGCGCTGACGGCGGAGGTGCTGTCGGCCGGGAACGGCACCTCGACGCCCGAGGAGCGGTTCAAGGCCTGGGAGCAGCGGAACGCCGCGATCCTCGGCCGGGCGCGCACGACGCTGGAGGAGATCCAGAGCTCGGACGCGTTCGACCTGGCGAACCTGTCGGTCGCGATGCGGACGATGCGGACGCTGCTGCGTACGCACAGCTGATCAGCGGCACCAGTGACACGGGCGCCCCGCCGAACCGGCGGGGCGCCCGTCTCACAGCCCCTTCAGCGACGGCGGGCCCGGCACCGTCTCGGCCCACAGCCGACGGCACGACAGCAGCGCGGCGGCCACCAGCAGGCCGTTGCGGACCGCCACCACCGCGCAGCCGAGCGGCGTGACGGTGATGACGTCCTCGTACAGGACGGGGTACGCGAGCGCGCTGAGCGCCGCCGCAGGCAGCAGCAGCAGCGCGACCGACCGCTGGCTGGTGTCCCGGCAGGTCAGGCAGACCGCGCCGAGGCCCAGCAGCCACACCATGTACTGGGGGCTGATCACCCGGCTGGTCACGGTGAACAGCAGCACGGCGGTGAGCGCGGCGTCCACCGGGGTCGCCGCGCTCCACTGCCACGACCGCACCCGCCACAGCAGCAGCCAGCAGAAGGCGAGCGCGGTGAGCACCAGCGCGAAGTGGGCCACGCTGGAGGCGTACGGCCCGGCCAGCTCGAAGGCCCCGTACTGGTACCGGACCTGGCCCGGCCACCACCCCGCCAGCCGCGCCAGCGACAGCACGGTGCCGCCGACCGACTCGATCTGCACGCCCCGGCCGCCCTGCTGGCGCGCGAAGTCCAGGGTGTGCGTGAACCCGAGCGCCAGGACCGCGAACAGCGCGCCCGCCGCCACCAGCGCGGCCGTCCACGCCCGGCGTGTGAGGTGGCCGCGCGGCGTGCCGAGCAGCGTGAGCAGGGGCCACACCTTGATCATGGCGCCGAGCCCGGCCAGCGCGCCGCCCAGCCGGGCGTGCCCGCCCCGCAGCGCCAGCAGGCCCAGCACCGCCAGGGCGGTGACCTGGACGTCGTACCGCGCCAGGGGCAGGTGCAGCAGCAGCGGCAGGCCGGCCACCCACAGCCAGGCGCCGCTGGTCCCGGCCCGGGCGAGCGCGAAGGTGACGACGGCGTCCGCCAGCAGGGTGAGGGCGACGAACGCCTGGTAGTACGTCAGCTCCGGCACATGGCCCGGGGCCAGGAACACCAGCCCGGCGCCGGGCGGGTACTGCCAGGTGACGTCGCCGGGCGGGAACGTGCCCTGCGAGAGCTGCTGGTACCAGTGCCGGTACAGCAGGTAGACCTCGCGGCCGATCCCGCCGATGCCGAGCGTGTCGCGCCACAGGAGCAGGAGCATCCCGGCGCGCGTGAAGGCCCACACGGCGGTCAGCGGCAGAGCGGCGGACCGGTCCGTGAAGAGGGGCGTGCGGCGTGCGCTGATCCTATAGATGGTCATCGGTGCGCACTTTAACCCGCTATGACCTATTTCTTCCTGGTGTGTGCTTCATATGCGTCAACAACCTCCCCCGCCGGGCCGTCCATCAGCAGCCGTCCGGCCTCCAGCCAGATCGCCCGGTCGCACGTCTGGCGGATCGCCGAGTTGCTGTGGCTGACGAGGAAGACGGTCCCGGCCCGCTCGCGCAGCTCGCTGATCCGCTCCTGGCTGCGGCGCTGGAACTTCGCGTCGCCGGTGGCCAGCGCCTCGTCGATCAGCAGGACGTCGTGGGACTTGGCGGCGGCGATGGAGAAGCGCAGCCGGGCGCCCATGCCGGAGGAGTACGTACGCATCGGCAGCGAGATGAAGTCGCCCTTCTCGTTGATCCCCGAGAAGTCGACGATGTCCTGGTACCGCTCCTGGATCTGCTCGCGCGACATGCCCATCGCGAGCCCGCCGAGGATGACGTTGCGCTCACCGGTCAGGTCACCCATCAGAGCGGCGTTCACCCCCAGGAGTGATGGCTGGCCGTGGGTGTAGATCCGGCCCTCGGTGGTCGGCAGCAGGCCCGCGACGGCCTTGAGCAGGGTGGACTTGCCCGAGCCGTTGGAGCCGATCAGTCCGATCGCCTCGCCCTTGTACGCGGCGAAGCTGACGCCCTTGACGGCATGGACCGTCCGGGTGCCCGGCGGCGTCGTGCGCGTACGGGACAGGATCCGGCCGAGCGCGGCCGTCGCGCTGCCCTTGCCGGCCGCCTTCCCGGCGCCCTGGACGGTGTACGTGATGTGCACGCCGTCCGCGACGACGGTCGGAGTCCGCTGTGTGGTGGGTGTGTCAGCCACGGCCGTACGTCTCCTCCGCCTGCCAGAACCAGATGAACCCGCCCACGGCTGCGAGCAGCGCCCAGCCGGTCGCCACGGCCCAGACGTGCGGCGGCAGCTGGGCGGAGGTGAAGCTGTCGATGAGCGCGAAGCGCACGAGGTCGATGTAGACGGCCGCCGGGTTGCACTCCAGGACCAGCAGCACGGCGTGCGGCAGGTGGTTGTTCGCCAGGACGTGCTCGACGCTCCACATCACGCCGGACACGTACATCCAGGTCCGCAGCAGGAACGGCATCAGCTGCGCGATGTCCGGCGTACGGGCGGCCAGCCGCGCCATCGCCAGCGACACGCCCGTGTTGAACAGGGACTGCAGGAAGAGTGCCGGGACCGCCAGCAGCCACGACCAGCCGGGCGTGACGCCGAAGCAGAACAGGATGATCGCGAGCGCGCACAGCGAGAAGACCAGCTGCTGGAGCTGCTGGAGCGCCAGCGAGACGGGGAGGCTGGCGCGCGGGAAGTGCAGGGCGCGTACGAGGCCGATGTTGCCGCTGATCGCCCGCGTGCCCGCCGTGATCGAACTGGACGTGAAGGTCCAGATGAACACGCCCGTGACCAGGAACGGCACGAACTCCGGGACGCCGTCGCGGGTGTTCATCAGCACGCCGAAGATGAAGTAGTACACCGCCGCGTTGAGCAGCGGGGTCATCACCTGCCACACCTGGCCGAGCCGGGCCTGGCTGTACTGGGCGGTGAGGCGGGCGGTCGCGAAGGCGGTGATGAAGTGCCGCCTCGACCACAGCTGCCGGGCGTACACGGGCAGGGACGGCCGGGCGCCGCTGACGGACAGCCCGTGCCGGAGGGCGAGCGCGCGGAAATCCTCGTGCTCTTCCGTGGGCGGGGGCGCGAGTGTCTGCGTACTCACCAGGCGGGCTCCCTCGGTGCAACGGTCGATGTGCGACGGAACGGACCCGTTTCGTCGCTACGGGGAGAGTAGGGCGGCTGTACGTCGGAACGCAACCGTCCCGTCGTGACGTGCACCTGGCGCTATGATCCCGGGCATGAGCACACCGCCGCCCCGCCGGCCGCCCGCCGGAGCCGCCGTACTCCGGGAGGACGTCACCGAAGCCATCCGCGCCGCCGTCTTCGAGGAACTGGCGGCGGTCGGCTTCGCCCGTATGTCCATCGAGGGCATCGCCCGGCGGGCGGGCGTCGGCAAGACCGCCGTCTACCGGCGCTGGAAGTCCAAGCTGTCGCTCGTCCTCGACCTGCTGACCGCCTTCGCCGCCCAGGGCCTCCCCGCCCCCGCGACCGGCTCGCTGTACGGGGACGTCCGCGCCCTCCTGGAGGTCGCCGCGCACGCGCTGCGCCACCCGGTCGCCTCCCAGGTCATCCCGGACCTCCTCGTCGAGGCGGCCCGCCACCCCGAGATCGCCGACGCCATCAAGGCGGCCCTGCTGGACGGCCAGCAGGGCGTGGCCGCCCTCGTCGTGCGCGACGCCGTCGCGCGCGGCGAACTGCCCGAGGACGCCGACCCCGACCGCGCCCTGGACCTGATCATCGGCCCGCTCTACTGGCGCCTGGTCGTGGTCCGCACGCCGCTGCCGGAGGGGTACCTCGACGACCTGGCCGCGTCGGCCGTCGCCGCGCTGAAGTCGTGACGGTCGCGGCCTGACGGTCACGGGCTCACGGTCACGGCCTGACGGTCGCGGCCTGACGGTCACCCGGTCGGCGGCGCGTCCGGTGACGCCCGGCGCGCGGGGCGGTTGAACCCGCCGACACGAAAGGACGGTGGGTGACCGTGCGCGAGCTGAGCATCGAAGGCGCCTGGGTCATGGAGCCGCGGGTCTTCCAGGACGACCGCGGCAGCTTCCACGAGTGGTTCAGGGCGCCGGAACTCCAGGCGACGGCGGGGTACGGGTTCGGGCTCGCCCAGGCGAACTGCTCGGTCTCCGTGCGGGGCACCCTGCGGGGCGTGCACTTCGCCGACGTACCGCCGGGCCAGGCCAAGTACGTGACGTGCGTACGCGGCGCCGTCCTGGACGTGATCGTCGACATCCGCACCGGCTCGCCCACCTACCGCGCCTGGGAGGCCGTCCGGCTCGACGACCAGGACCACCGGGCGGTCCACCTCGCCGAGGGGCTGGGCCACGCGTTCATGGCCCTCACCGACAAGGCGACCGTCGTCTACCTCTGCTCGCGCGGCTACACCCCCGCCCACGAACACGGCATCGACCCGTTCGACCCGGACCTCGCCATCGACTGGCCGGCCGGCCTCGCCCCCGTACTGTCGGAGAAGGACGCCAAGGCCCCCACGCTCGCCGAAGCGGAACGTGGGGGCCTGTTGCCGTCCTACGAGACCTGCACGCGTTGGTACGCGGCCTTGCGTGCCGGGTGACGGGCAGTCAGCGGCCGTGCGGCCTACCAGCGGTACCAGCGGCCGCGTGCGCCACCGTGGCCGGCCGGGCGGACCAGGAAGCCGACCAGCCAGACGACCAGCACGATGGCCGCCACCCACCAGAGCACCTTGAGGGCGAAACCCGCGCCGAAAAGAATCAGGGCGAGAAGAAGAACGAGAAGAAGCGGGACCATGATTATCAACCTCCGAAGCCGCTTGTGCCCGCCCTGAAGAAGATCACACAATGCGCATTCGTTTTTTCTTTCGGGTTTGCTCTCCGGTGTTCCGGCAACACGCCAGGACAATCCCGTAGTCGATTGTGTGGGAGTGTGATTCCGATGGCAGACGACGAGAAGGCCAAGGCCAAGTCCGAGCAGGTCAAGGGCAAGGTCAAGGAGACCATCGGGCGTGCCCTGGGCAATGAGCGCATGACCGCCGAAGGCCGCGCCGAGCAGTCCAAGGGCGATCTGCGGCAGGCGAAGGAGAACACGAAGGACGCCTTCCGCCACTGAACCACCGCTTTACGCGTACGGCCCGCTCCTTTCCGGGAGCGGGCCGTACGCGTGCCTTACGCGTGCCCTGCGCGTGTTTCAGCCGGTGCCCGCGGGGGTGAAGCAGGCGGTGATGGTCTTGCCGTGCTGCTGGGCGTGGGCGTGCCAGTGGTCCGACAGCGCGTCGACGAGGGCGAGGCCCCGGCCGCCCGGTGAGGTGGTGTCGGGGGTACGCGGGGCCGGCATCCCGCCGCCGTCGTCGTCGTGGACGCTGACGTGCAGGCACCTGCTGTCCCATGTCAGTACGACCTGGGCGGAACTGTGCGCGTGGACATGGGCGTTGGTGATCAGCTCCGACACCGTGAGCAGGACGTCGTCCACCGTCTCCGGGGCGTCCTCGGTCCAGCTCAGGGACTCCAGGTGTTCCCGCGCCCAGTGCCGCCCCGCCCGTACGCCACCCGACACGGGAAAGCACCGGGCCCAGCCCACGGCCCTCATCGACGAGTCGGCCATCGTGTCTCCTTTCCGTCCGGGACCTGCCATCCGCCGTGTACCCCCGGACGGGGGAAGGCAACGGCCTCGGCGCCCGGTTGCCATGGCCGGACGCGTCCGGGGCACACGGAACAAAGCCAACAGGCCTTCCAGAAAGTGGAGTTGTGGCATGAGGTGTCTCAATAGATGGCTTGGTGAGCACGTGTGGGCGACGGTCCTGCTCTCGGTGGTCGCCGCGAGCGCCGTGATCATGCTGATGAGTCCGGGACGGCCGTGGTGGCAGGTGCTCCTGCGCGTCGCCGTCATCTCCCTCGGCGGGGTGGCCGTCATCTACGTACGGCGGCGCAGGGAGAAGCGGGCGACCGGCGGCTCCGACCGGACGGTCGTGGGGCTGGACGAGAAGCTGCGGCGCGGCGAGGTGCCCGAGGACGCGGGCGAGCGGGACGCCATGGCGCGGCTGGTGGCGCACCGGCTGCACGCCTCCCGGCACTGGCGGTGGGCGGCCGTCGGCATGTTCCTGCTGGTCGGGCTGGTCGCGGTGGCGGTCGCCGCCACGGCTGACGCGCCGGTGGCCATCGGGTACACCGTCTTCTCGCTGGCCTTCCTCGCCTGGCCCACCTGGAGCGCCGTACGCCACCGACGACGCCTGCGGCACATGGCCGAGGCGGTCGGACGGAGCGGGCCCGCGGGCGCGTCGCGCGCCGGCGGAACCATGAACACTCGGGGAGGAACGGCATGAGGGTCCTCCCCGTGCGACGGCGCGAGCGTGGCAGTGCGGGGTGGGCCGTTCTGGTCGGCCTGGTGGCCGGGGTGCTCGGGCTCGCCCTCGGGGCGGTGGACCGGCTCGTCGGGTGATCCCGGCCGGGCTCAGCCGCCCGCGGCAGCCCGCAGCGCCGGAAAGCCCTCCGCCAGCGCCTCCCGCCAGTCGCGCAGCGGCGGGAGGTCCGCCTCCCGCCAGCGGGTGTGGCCCAGCACGCTGTACGCGGGGCGCGGCGCCGGACGGGGGTAGGAGGCGCTCGTGGTCGGGTGGACGCGGGCCGGGTCGGCGCCCAGGAGGCGGAAGGTCTCGCGGGCGAGGTCGTACCAGGTGCCGTCCCCGCTGTTGGTGGCGTGGTAGATGCCCGGGGGCGCGTCCACGAGCCGGACCATGCGGCGCGCCACGTCGGCGCTCCAGGTCGGCTGGCCGCGCTGGTCGTCGACCACATGGACCACGCCCCGGGACGCCCCCGACCGGATCATCGTCGTCACGAAGTTCGCGCCGCCCGACCCGTACAGCCACGCCGTCCGCACCACGTACCCGCGTTCGGGGAGGGCCTCCAGGACCGCGCGCTCGCCCGCGAGTTTGGTGCGCCCGTAGGCCGTGCGGGGGCCGGGCAGGGCGCCCTCGGCGTACGGCACGCGCGCGTGGCCGTCGAAAACGTAGTCGGTGGAGACGTGCACCAGGGCGCAGCCCACGAGGGCGCACGCCTCCGCGAGGTGCCCCACCGCCGTCCCGTTGACCGCCAGGGCGTCCGGCTCGCGGGACTCGGCGTCGTCCACCGCCGTCCAGGCCGCGCAATTGACCACGACGGAAGGGCGCAGCCCCCGCAGCGCGGCCAGGACCGCCTCCCGGTCGGTCACATCCAGGTCCCGCCGCGTCAGGCCCATCCCCTCGTCGCCCAGGCACGCCAGCACGTCCCGGGCGAGTATCCCGCCGGCGCCCGTCACGAGCCAGCTCACAGCGCCGCCCGGTCCAGGAGGGGCTGCCACCAGGAACGGTTCCGCTCGTACCAGGCGACCGTCTCCGCCAGCCCCGTCGCGAAGTCCTTGCCCGGCCGGTAGCCCAGCTCGTCGCGGATCTTCGTCCAGTCCAGCGAGTACCGCCGGTCGTGGCCCTTGCGGTCCACGACGTGGTCCACCCGGGACCAGTCGGCGTCGCAGGCGTCCAGGAGCAGGGACGTCAGCTCACGGTTGGACAGCTCCGTACCGCCGCCGATGTGGTAGACCTCGCCCGCCCGGCCCCGGGTCCGGACGAGTTCGACGCCCCGCACATGGTCGTCGATGTGCAGCCAGTCCCGGACGTGCGAGCCGTCCCCGTACAGCGGCACCCGGCCGCCGTCCAGCAGCCGGGTGATGAACAGGGGGATGACCTTCTCGGGGAAGTGGTGGTGGCCGTAGTTGTTGGAGCAGCGCGTCACCCGCACGTCCAGGCCGTGCGTGCGGTGGTAGGACAGGGCGATCAGGTCGGCGGACGCCTTGGTCGCGGCGTACGGGGAGGTGGGCCGCAGCGGCTGGTCCTCGGTCCACGAGCCCGCGTCGATCGACCCGTACACCTCGTCCGTGGAGATCTGGACGAAGGGGGAGACCCGGTTGCGCAGCGCCGCGTCCAGCAGCGTCTGCGTACCGAGCACATTGGTACGCACGAAGGCGTCGGCGCCGGCGATGGAGCGGTCGACGTGCGACTCGGCAGCGAAGTGGACGACCTGGTCGTGTTCCGAGAGCAGTTTGTCGACCAGCACCGGGTCGCAGATGTCGCCGCGTACGAAGGCGAAGCCGGGGTGGTCGCGCACCGGGTCCAGGTTCGCGGGGTTGCCCGCGTAGGTGAGCGCGTCCAGGACGGTGACCTCCGTGCCGCCGGGGCTGCCGGACCCCAGCAGCGTACGGACGTAGTGCGAGCCGATGAAGCCGGCTCCGCCGGTCACCAGAATGCGGGTAACGGTCATGCCGAGATCTGCACCTTGCTGTGATCGCCGAGCACCAGGCGGTGGGCGGCCGGGATGGGCGGGGCGGGGGTGATCTCGACGTTACGGCCGATGAGGGACGCCTCGACACGCCCCACGCCGTGCAGGGACGAGCCGCTGAGCACGATGGAGTACTCGATCTCGCTGTCCGTGACCCGGCAGTTCTCCGCGATGGACGTGGACGGGCCGATGTAGGAGTTCTCCACGACCGCGCCCGCGCCGATGACGACCGGGCCGACGATCCGCGAGCCGCGCACGGTGGCGCCGGCGCCGATGCGGACGCGGCCGATGATCTCGGTGGCGTCGTCGACGGTCCCTTCGTTGCGCGGGGAGAGCAGTTCCAGGACGGACCGGTTGACCTCCAGCATGTCCGCCACATTGCCGGTGTCCTTCCAATAGCCGGAGACGACGGTCGATGTGACGGTGCGCCGCTCGTCGATGAGCCACTGGATGGCGTCGGTGATCTCCAGCTCGCCGCGCGTGGACGGCTCGATGGAGCGCACCGCCTCGTGCACGGCGGAGGTGAAGAGGTACACCCCGACGAGCGCCAGGTCGCTGCGCGGGTGCGCGGGTTTCTCCTCCAGCCGGGCCACCCGCCCGTCGACGTCGAGCTCGGCGACCCCGAAGGCGCGCGGGTCGGGCACCTTGGTCAGCAGGATCCGCGCGGCGGGGCGGGTGGCGCGGAATTCCTCGACCAGGTCGGTGATGCCGCCGACGATGAAATTGTCCCCGAGGTACATGACGAAGTCGTCGTCACCGAGGAATTCCCGGGCGATCAGCACGGCGTGGGCGAGGCCGAGCGGGGCGTGCTGCGGGATGTACGTGACGACGAGGCCGAAGCGCGAGCCGTCGCCGACGGCCGCCCGGATCTCGTCGGCGGTGTCGGGCGCGACGATGATGCCGACGTCACGGATTCCTGCGGCGGCGATCGATTCGAGCCCGTAGAAGAGCACCGGTTTGTTGGCCACGGGGACGAGCTGTTTGGCGGAGGTGTGCGTAATGGGGCGCAGCCGGGTGCCGGCGCCTCCGGAGAGTACGAGTGCTTTCACTTCACTGGCCTGCCTGTCTGCGTGTCTGCCTCGACTGCCTCGACTGCCGGGAACAAGGTGCAGGTTGTGAACGACAGTTGAGCGCCACGAATTACGTGCCTTCCTGGGCCATACGTGTGATTCGGTGAAACCGTTCCGGCGCTATAACACCCACATAACACCCATGCGGTGAACTGCGTTGCCACGTAAGTGTGTTAATCGGTGCTTCGCGTGGTGTGGTCGGTATTGCTACGTTCGACAACCATGAACGTCCGAATGTCGTCCCTGTCCTGGGATGTACGGAAAGCCCGGATCGTCGTCATTGCTGTCGCGACGCTCGCGCTGGTGTCGAAAATGGCGCTCGCGGCGAACACGCGCGGCCCCGCCGACGTGCGCTTCTTCTGGGGTTTCGCACGGGCCATCGCCCGGACGGACCCGGTACGCATCTACGCCGAGCAGATGCCGTGGTTGCCGGTCTACAACCACCCGCCGCTGGCGAGCTGGATGCTGCTGGGGCTGGAGTGGCTCGCGCAGCAGGGCGTGCCGTGGCGGCCCCTGATCCGCTTCCCGGCGTGTCTCGCCGACCTCGTCACCGTGCTGCTGGTGTTCGCGATCGTGCGGAGGCGGGCGGCGCGGCTGCGGACGGCGGTGTGGTGCGCGGTGGGCGCGGCGCTGTGCCCGGTGCTCGTGGCCACCTCCGGCTACCACGGCAACACCGACTCGGTCGCCGTGATGTTCGCGTTCGCCGCCGCGTACCTGCTCGTCGACCGGGGCAGGCCGCTGGCGGCCGGGCTGGCGGCGGCGCTGTGCGTCAGCGTCAAGCTGATCCCGGTCGTCGCCGTGCCGCTGCTCTTCGCCACCGCGTGGCGCACCGGGGGCCGCCCCGTCCTCGTGCGGTTCACGGCCGGGTTCGCGGCGCTGTTCCTCACCGTGTGGGGGCCGGTCGTCGCGACCGTACCGGGCGGGCTCAAGGCCAACGTCCTGGAGTACGCGGGCGGCAACTTCAGCTTCTGGGGCATCGTCCGCTTCGCCCGCTGGGCGGGCGTGCCCGAGCCGTACGTCACGCTGCTGCGCGGTGACGGGCACTTCCTGATCGTCGCCGCGATCATGGCCGTGGGCGTCTGGCTGGCCTGGCGGCGCCCGGCCGACGCGCCGCTCGCCGTCGCCACCACGCTCGGCCTGCTGCTGTTGCTGAGCACGGCGTCGGGCGTGCAGTACCTGGCGTGGCCGGCGGCCGGGCTGTTCGTCGTGGGCCTGTGGCAGGGCGTGGCGTACGGGGTCGTCGTCGGCGCCGTCGCCGCCTCGGTCTACTCCGGGCAACGCCCGGTCCACTGGACGGACACGGAGATGGCCTTCGGCGCCCTGGGCTGGGCGGTGCTGGCCCTGTGCGTCGCCTCCGCCCTCCGCACGGCCTGGAAGGCGGGGCCCCGGCACGCCCCGGCGGAGGCGGCACCACCGGCGCGGCACGCCCCGTCGACGGCGCCACCACCGGCGTGGCACGCCCCGGCCCCGACCGGTACGGCACCCGCGGAGGCGCCTCCGGCGCGGGCCGGCGCGGATGCCGGCCGGGCGCCGACCGCCCCGGCTGCGGGGGCTCCTGACGGTGCCTCCGTACCGGGGCTCGCCACGAGCGGCGCCGCCGGTACGGCAACGCCCGCCCCGGCTGAGGCCGTCGCCGCGGCCGCCTCGCCGCCGGGCGGCCCGGCGCCCGGGACGCCCGCCACGGGGGACGGCGCGCGTGCTCGGCGGGGAGCGGGTGACGGGGCCGTGGTCGTGTCCGCCATGCCGGCCGGAGGCGGCGCGGCCACAGGGCCCGCCGCGCGCCCCGCGCGGGGCGCCGTACCCGCCCCCGGGCC
>NZ_NBCN01000043.1:0-38120 GCF_002099185.1 Streptomyces sp. CB03238
CCAAAGACCGGACTCGACCTCACACCGCGTAACCCCCGCCGTTAAAGATCTCTAGACGGTACGACGGGCCACTGACAGTGGAGTGCCTGGAAGCGGCCGCGACGTCGAGAGTCAACCACCCGCAAGGGGGGCTCAGCCCCAAGCTCGTGGTTCCCGGGCTCTGCCGGCCCGTGTCCCTGACAGGAGCGGTCGCGGGCCCGGCCTCTTGCCGTTGGGTGGTCGCCACCACCGTGCTGGCAGCGGACGTGTCGTAGTGGTGACCTTGAGTCCTGGCCCATGACAACCCTGATGATCGACGCAGGCCCGCTCCCGCCGGATGCCCTGGCCACCCGGACCGGTGGAATACCACTGGCCCCACCGGCACTGAGTGGCCTTGCTGTTCTTCTTGCGCCGGACCGCTGCAGTTCCTGGCCCAGATAGTCCTGGATGACGTCAGCGACTCTGTTGAGGAGGCGGCTGGCCCGGGCAGGAAGATCCTCGTCCTGTTCGCTTGCCAGAATGACCCCGGCATGTGCGACGACTGGCCTCCGACCTCGGGCGGGAACCGGGCACTTCTCTTCCCGGCTGAGGGTGTCTTCAACCGCTGCCGCTGCCCCAACTCGGCGAGGGGGCTGGCGAGGATGTCGTGACCCTTGGTGCGGTCCGCTCGATCATCCAGGAACCCGAGGAGGAAGTGGACTACGACCGGGCCCGCGAAGTATGGGCTGAGAAGACGGGCCGGCCAGAGTCCGACGTGCTCGGGCAGATCGGCGGAGTGCCCGCGTGGGTCCAAAGGGACGAGACTCCCACATGCCCCTCGTGCGACCAGCCGATGCCTTTGATCGTCCAGCTTGAGGAAGGCCCCGATCACAGCACGGCGATGAACTTCGGCGGCTGCGGCAGTGCGTATGCCTTTGCCTGCGAACCTTGCGCTCACGCCGCCTTCCTGTGGCAGTGCTGAGCCGGAGTTCATGGCGTCCGGAGTTCCGCTTCAGTGATGCGGAAGCGGTATGAGTCGGTTCCGGTCTGGGTGAAGGTGCAGCGGAAGGTGATTCGGTCGGTGATGGCCGCGCAGAGGCGGGGTCACCGAAGGTCTTGTCCCACTCGGCGAACGGTGTGGCCCACGGCCGTCGCCTTGCATTCCTCACGCTCCGTGAAGATCTGAAACAGTGGTTTGGCGCCCTTCTTGTCCAGGTTCAAATACGCGACAAGGGCTGCTTCCGACGCATGCGGATCCCCGCGTGCGCGGAGAGCAGAAGCCCGACGGATCTAAGGGAACGCGCCCCGGGTCCATCCCCACGTGCGCGGGGAGCAGTCCCGACCCCCGGGCGAGGGAGAGTTTCCGGCGGGTCCATTCCCACGTGCGCGGGGAGCAGCCAGACGGGCCACTGGCGCATCGTGCCCTGAGGGTCCATCCGCTCGTGCGCGGGGAGCGGCAGTCAGGTGGTAGTGGGCCAGGTTCGCAGTTGAGCAGCGATCTGGCCCGCGGTGCATCCGCTGTCCAGGAGAAGGTCCCTCATCGCGGCTGCGTTCTGGGCAGTGGGCTTGACTGAGATGCCGGATGCTTCGAGGTACATGACACCAGTCGCGGCGGCCACGGCCAGGTTGGAGCGCTCGAGCCAGCGGCAGCGCCCAAGCGTGTGGACCAGAGCCGCAGCACGCGCGTAGGGCCCGTCGTAGACCGGCTGATCCAGCACTTCAGCCTGATGCCGGGCACACGCAGCGACCGGAACGCCGTAGTCGTCGGGCGCCGGGTCGCCGGCCCCGGCGATCTCAGCGACCTGAAGGATCCACGGCACATCGATATGCAAGATCATCAGGCAGCCTGCCGGCCCTTGCCCGCCCGCTCTGACTCCTCAGCCTCATCAAAGAGAGCCTGGTGCTCGGCAAGGAAGCGCTCCGCCGCACCCATCGCCCGAGCCCGAAGTCCGCTGGCGTCCTCAAGGACCAGATGAGCTAGGTAGTCGCCCACCGACATACCGCGGTCCGCAGCCCGCTTACGAGCCAGCTCCGCGATCTCCGCATCCACACGGGCACCAATCTGCGTCTTCGCCATAACCGGATGGTAACAGTTGTTACCATCCAGCGCCCAGGTGCTGGGTCCAGCCAGCGCCACAGGCCTATCAGGCGGCAGAGACCGCGACATCGCCTCCCCACACGCGCGGGCAGCTGGCCATCTCTCCACACTCCAGACCATCCCCACCTGTGCGGGGAGCAGGCCACGTCGAGTGGCATGGCGGCACCTGCCGAGGGTCCATCCCCGCGTGCGCAGGGAGCAGGTGTCATGTACTTCGAAGCATCCGGCGTTTCGGGATCCATCCCCGCGTGCGCGGGGAGCAGACACGCACCCCGGGCCGGAATCCGTCGGGGTTGGGAGCATCCCCGCGTGCGCGGGGAGCAGCGCTTGGCACGGAGTACAACGTCCGCCAACGGGGGCCCATCCCCGCGTATGCGGGGAGCAGTAGCCGAGCAACCACCGGGCGGACCGGCCGGGGATCCATCCCCGCGTGGCGGGGAGCCGCTGACGATGTAAAGGAGAACTTCGGCTCGGGAGGGTCCATTCCCGCGTGCGCGGGGAGCAGTTGGCGACGGCGGCCTGGACGGTGGCGCGCCAACAAGTCCATTCTCGTGTGCGCGGGCGCAGAAGATGGCCGCCTGTCCTGCCCCTCCTACCTGGCTGCGGGTCAGTTAGGACTTGTCCGGCCGATCATGTGACTGCCGCTCGCCTGAATCGTTGATGTGCGTATGGGGCGGGGTGACTTAACGGATGCCGAGTGGGAACGGCTGCGGCCGTTTATGCCAGTCAGCAACGGACGTTGTGGCCGGTGGCGGGATCACCGGCAGGTGATCAACGGGATTCTGCACAGGGTGCGGACCGGCGTGCAGTGGCGTGATCTGCCCGAACGGTTCGGCCCGTGGAAGACCGTCTACGAGCGCCACCGGCTGTGGTCGGGCGACGGCACTTGGGAACGTCTCCTCCAACAGGCCCAGGCCGCAGCTGACGCGGCGGGCGAGATCGACTGGGACATCTCAGTGGACTCCACCATCGTCCGCGCGCATCAGCATGCGGCCGGTGCCCGCACCGATCCGCCTCCGGAACCTTCCTCAAAGGGGGCCGAAGAGGGGGAACATCAGGACGAGAGTTCGTGGCAGAGCCTGGTCGCCCGCCTGGTGGAGGTGGTGCTGGAGGTGAGGGCCTGGGCCGCTCGCGCGGCGGCTTCACCAGCAAGCTCCACCTGAGCGCGGACGGACACTGCCGCCCGTTGTCCCTGATCGTCACTCCAGGTCAGCGGGCGGACTGCACCCAATTCGTCGCCGTGCTGGAGGAGATCCACGTTCCCAGACGCGGTGCAGGTAGACCACGCGTGAAGCCGGACAGCCTCGCTGCCGACAAGGCATACAGCAACGGCCCCGTCCGCGAGTACCTGTGAGGGCGGGGGATCCGCCACGCGATCCCGGAGAAGAGTGACAGTCAGGCCGCCCGCCTGCGCAAGGGCTCACGCGGCGGACGGCCACCCGGTTTCGACCAGGAGCGGTACAAGAAGCGCAACACTGTTGAGCGGGCAGTCAACCGCTTGAAGCAGTCCCGGGCGGTCGCGACTCGCTACGACAAACGTGGTTACGTCTTCCTCGGCACTGCCACAGTGGCAGCCATTGCTATCTGGCTCCGAATGTGAGTCGGGCAAATTTCTTACGACTTGGTACGCGATTGGGGTCGGGGCGTGCTGGCCTGGCGGATTGGCTGGTGGTGGTCAACCGGCCGTGCGCTGGTAGGGCACCAGTTTCGGTGCTCGTGCGGCGCCGGGCCGGTCTGCGGGCGGCGCGGTCGGAGACCAAGCCGACGATGGCGGCGTGCGTCTCGGGGTAGTACTCGCGCCGTCCGATGTACCGCTGCAGCGGACGCCACTTCTTCTCTTCGCCGATGACATGCTCCACGCAGATCCGCCTGGAGGACTGGCGTCGGCGCCGCTCACGCCAGGCATGCCGCTCTCCGAGCGGGGCGTCGTCCTTCGGTTTCTTCGGCGGGGCGCTGACCTGGTCGGGGAACTCGTTGGCCATTCCTCGATAGCCCTCGTCCACTTCGGCTTTCACCCTCGAGTGCAGGCGGAACTGCTCGGCGATGCCCTCGGTGCGCACGGCGGTCTGGTCGTGCATGCGGCCGGGCCGGTGGGCCCCGGCCCACAGCAGCCGCCCGGAGCCGTCGCTGATCGTGGTGGTTTTGGCGGTGTTCTGCTTCTTCTTGCCGGACACGAACGCCTTGCGGCCTGCTCGTCCGGCGCGGGGACGGCGGACTTGTACCTCGGTGCCGTCGACGCGCAGGCCGACCCCCTCGGCCTCGGCGTAGGCGAAGACGTCGGCCAAGGTGCGCAGCCGCACGCCGGGCTGCTGGGGGACGGCGAAGCCACGCCGAGCCAGCAGCGGACGGATCTCGTGGATCGCGCGGGTGACGGTGGGCCGGGTCACCCCAGACAGCTTGGCCAGCGCCGCGTGCGGCAGCTGCAGCCGCAGATAGACCAGGGTGACCAGCACCCGGTCGACGAAGACCAGCTGGTGATCGGGTCCGGCACCAGCCGCCCGCTGACGGTTGCGCCCGCGTCGTTCCCGGAGCGCGGCTTCGCACCGCGCCGTCCACGGACCGGCCAACTCCTCGATCAGATCGCCGAGATGTGCACGGTCAAGGCCACAGAAGGCAGGGTGGGACATGACCGCGCGGGCGGAGGAGGGCGTCACAATTCACTCAACCCGCGAGACCGTCGTCATGTCACGGCCGGCCCCGCGCCACCGGGTAACAAGTTGTTAGCCTCTTGATCCGTGAGCATCCCACCGTCGACCGACTGGGCTGGCCTGTACCACGCCTACGGCCGGGCGGCGGACGTCCCGGGTCATCTGGCGGCACTGTCCGGCTCCGACCCGGCTGTACGCCGTGCGGCCACGTCGGCCCTCACCAGTAGCGTCTACCACCAGGGCACCCGGTGGCCAGCCAGCGCGCATGTGGTGGCTCCGCTCGTCGCTCTCGTCGACACTCCCTCGACTCCCGACCGGGACACCGTCCTCCACGTACTGCATGCCGTCGCCATCGGCAACCTGCGCGACGACAAACTGCCTTTCAAACCCACGCGGGCCTTCGCCGACGCCGACCGGGTCCGCCCGGCGGACGAGGATGCGGTGCTCCGGGTTCTCTTCGAGGAGGAGGACCCGGACATCGATGCCGTCGCCGACGTAGCCGACGCCGTGGCACTGCACTGGGCCGCCGAGGCCTACCGTGCGGCCGAGCGCCATACGGCCTCCTTCCTGAGGTGGCTGCACGATCCCGACCCCGCCGTGGTGACCCTCGCGGCGGCGTTGCTGGTCTGGTTCTCCCGGGTGCCCGGACTGCCGGGCGCGCTCGCCGCCGTGTCGTGCTACACCGCCGACGCGCGGGCGTCGGCGAACCTCGCACTTGCCCACCTGCCCGGACACCCCGGCTCCGATGAACTCGGAGCCCTGACGACGGGCCTTGCCTCACCCGACGAAGTGGTACGGGTCACGGCCGCGATCGCCCTGGCCCGCCGACAGGCGACGGCACTGCCCGACGCGGCACTGACCGTCCTCGTGCACGCCGACGCGGTCGCGGTCTCCGGTGCCGTTGAGGGCTGGGACCGCTCCCTGCGGGGCCACGTCGCGGTGGCCCTGCGCCGCCTGGGCCTGTAACCCGCCTTCGCGTGAATGCGCGGGACGCAGCCCGCAGACCGGCCCGGTGCCGGACCAGTACCGAACTCATGCGCAACAGGCGGACGGCCTGTTGATCACCCACCAGTCAAGCCGCCAGGCCAGCACGCCCCGACCTCAATCGCGTACCAAGTCGTTAGTGGCTGTCGAGCCAGCGGCGTACCGCCGGGCTCAGCGGCGGCTCGTCCGGCTCGTCCATCACTCCGCTCGCCACCCATTCGGCGAACCGCTGGAGGACTTGAGAACGGTGTGGCGCTGTCAGCACCGAGGTGCTGATGTCGTGCTCCCACGTTGTCGCGAAGCACAGGACGTTCCCGTCGAGCGAGAGCATGCTGAACTCGGGGCGGTAGGGGGCGCTGCCGAGCAGGCCGGCAGCCCCCTTGCCCATGATGTCCCATTCACTCTGCAGCTCGACGCAGAACCACCGAGAGAGGCGGTCCTCCTCGGGGCTGAGCGCGAGCAGGAACCTGCGGTCGGTTTCGGAGAAGAGCCCTCCTTCGACCGACAGCCGGTACCAGTCGGCGTTCGCCTTCTCGTGCAGCTGCGGGTCGAGGACGTCCAGCATGGCCTCGACGCGCCCTTCCTCGGGAGGGCAGCTCGGTGCCTGGCCGGTGACGATGGGCGGAATGAGCCCTTCGGGCTCGGTCCACCCTTCCACGATCCGCAGGCCCGCCGCGGCGAGAGACTTCATAATCCCCATCATGCCGTCTCCGCCAATCAGCACATGGGGCAGGGCGTGCTCGGGTTCGTGCCTGGGCCGTCGCCGCCCGTTACGGCAAACGCAGCCGTGCGTCCTCGGCACCTCACCTCAGCGATCGCGGTAATCCGCTGCACACATGATCGCCCGGACAAGTCCTAGGAGGTAGTTCGACCAGAAGCCCGGGCGGGTCAGCAGTGGCTCGCCCGCCACCAGCGGGCCGTCGTCGTATCCCTTGATCAGCACCCTTGGATCCTGTCACCAACCACTGACATGGTCCGATCCGGGATCGGTATGGGGGCGCCGCCCAGTTGCGGGACAGGTCTTAACAACGAAATCGCCAGCGACCAGCGAATTCGAAAGCGGTGGCCCTCCTCGCGGAGGATCAGCGGGCTGACTCCGGCGATGCCGTCGTCGTGCAGGCAGTGTCGCTGGTAGCCGGTGTGTCGTCCGTCGCGCGGTCGTCGAGGTCCGGCCAGCCGTGCAGGTCGCCCTCGCCGGTCTGCCGAAGCTGACGGACGCGCGGTACGAGAAGCACGGTCGCAACGCCGGCCACCGCGAACGCGATCGCGATCTCCAACGTCCATGTCGCGCCGACCGCTTCGGACAGTGGACCGACAGCGGCGTATCCGAGTGGCGCAACCGTGAAGGAGATGAGCCAGTCGTACGACGACACGCGGGACAGCAGCTCCTCGGGAATCAGCCGCTGGATCGCCGTTGTCCACAGGCTGTTCGCGAAGGCCACCCCAGCCGCGCTCACCAGAGCCGACCCCATGATCACGACTGTGGGAAAATGCCCAGTCAGGGCGGCGAGTTGCAGGACGGACAGGAGGAGTCCGAGATGCGCCGCGACGAGCGGCCTGCGCGGGCGGTAGCGCATGGCAGTGGCGGCGCCGAGGAGGGCGCCGACGGCCATGCTCGCGCTCACCAAGCCCCAGTTGGCGGCGCCGCCCACCTGACGGGCGATGACGACCGGCCCCAAGACGTAGAACGCGCTGGAACCGACGTTGCAGATGGCGTGGCCGCAGAGGGTCACCCAGTACCAGGGTCGGCGGACGACCTCGCTCCACCCGGCGGCGACCTCCTTGAGGATGCGGGAGCCTCCGGTGCGCTGCATCGACGGGAGGGGAAGGAACGCCAGGGTGATGGCACTGACCAGGAAGGTCACTGCATCGAGCAGGTACACCCACCCGACGGAGGCCGTCACCACCACCACACCGGCCAGGGCCGGTCCCACCACCTGCGCCGCGCCACGTGACAGCTCCATCAGGCCGTTGGCCTGCTGCAGCTTCGCCCGGTCGACGGTTTGAGGCACGATGCCGGCGACGGCCGGCCGGGTGACCGCCGAGGCGGCGCCGTAACAGATCGCCGTGCCCAGCAAAATTGTCAAGCTGCGGTGGCCGGCCAGGAACAGGACACCGACGGTCGCCTGGACCGCGAAGAGGAAGAGGTCGCTGCCGCCGAGGAGCAGCCGTCGCGGCAGCCGGTCGGCCAGCGCGCCGCCGATGAGGAGCAGCACCATGCGGGCGACCATGGTGGCGGCGATGACGAGCCCGATGTCGGTCGCGCTACCGCCAGCCGACAGGACCGCGAACGCGAGCGTCACTGGCATCATCGCGTCGCCCAGCGCCGACGTCGTACGGCCGATCCACAAGAGACGGAAGCGTGGCTCGGCCAGGACGCCGAACTTGTCGGTGACCCTCATGTCGCCCACCGGAGGGTGGGTGAGGCATGAGCAGGAACTCTCATCGAAGCACCACCAGTTCAAACTTCACATTGGATGTTCTTACGAAGGTGCCAGTCGGTCACTCGGCCATCGCCATCCGGACATGCACCGATTTCATCCCCCGTACGTCCACGACCCAGGAGCGCTCCATGCCGCCCAACTCGGCCTGCGGCAGCGCCACTGTACACATGTCCGCAGCTCACACGGCCTCTCGGTCCTGGTCCGCCGGTCATTGCACCTTTGGCCGGTTGACGCCAAGATCTTTCCTGATCCTACAAATTGACGTAGGGTCCGCCGTGTGTGTTCGTCCAAAGAGGCCGCTTTGCGACCGGCATCTCGGGCGACCGCTGGACGCAGCCGTGAGCCGCCACCATCGAACTCGGGGCTCCACCGCGCTGCTCCGAGACGCGACTCAATGGACCGGCAAGACGCCGCGATCCTGTTCACCGCACCGGGGGATGTTTCATGCTGCTCTTCGTGGAGTCCATTTCGACCGGCGTCGGAATGTCCTATGTGAAGTGGGCAGTCGACAACGGTTTCGACGCCGCGTACGTCACCGACCAACCGCTCGAAGTGGCGAAGGAACGTTTCTGCGGTGAGGTTGTCGAGGAGCTGGAACGCCGTGGGCGGGTCTACCGAGTCTCCTCCACCATGACCGGCGACGTTCCGCCCGCCCTCGTCGACGAGATCCGCGGAGTGGGCGGTCCAATGGGCGTCGTCTGTCTGCTGGACCGGGCCGTGGAGTTCGCCGCGGTGCTGGCCGAGAGGGTCGGTGCCCCGTACCCCAGCCCGGACGCGGTCCGCATGATCCGCGACAAGCGCTCGGCGCGCCGGTTTTACACCGAGGTGGGTGTGCCGAACATCCGTTGGTGCGCCCCCGAAAGCCCGGAGGAGCTGGTTGCCTTCCTGGAGCAGTTGGGCGCTCCTGTGGTGCTCAAGAACAGCAGGGGCGCCGGCAGCTTGCACGTGACGCTGGTACGCGACGCGGAAGAGGCCGTCGCGGCCTTCGCCGAGCTGAGCGCCAGCGGCCCGTTCGTGGGTGGAGGTCTACTGGCCGAAGAGTACATCCGCGGCCCGCTCTACAGTCTGGAAACCCTGATCGTGGAGAGCCGCTGTCACCATCTGGGAGTCACCGACCGCCAGATCGGCCCCAACCCGGCGTTCTGCGAGGTCTCCTACAGTTTCCCCGTCCAGCTCCCGGCGTCGGTCGAGGCCGCCATGCGAAGCACCGTCGAGACGTGTGTGGCCGCCTTGGAGATCAGCCAGGGGATGCTTCACACCGAGTTCGCCGTGCTGGGTGACGACGTCGTGATCATCGAGATCAACATCAGGCCCGCCGGTGGCGCGCTTCCCCTGATGATGAATGACTGCCTGGAGAGCCCGGTCGCCGAAATTCTCGCCGCCGCTGCACTCGGCACGGAGCTGCCGCCGCTGGAGCAGAACGGCCGGGCATCCACCACCATGACGGTCTACCCGCCGGTGGCAGGCAAGCTCCGCTCCCTCCACGGCGTCGAAGAGGCCGGCCGGGCCCCGTTCGTCGCGCAGGTCCTGCCCAGCGCGCGCATCGGCGAAAAGGTGTTCCCGCCGGTGGACTACCGGGGCGCGCTGTGCCAGATCCGGACCGTCGCCGACTCGCTGAACCTGTCCTTCAATGCGGCCGCCGCGGCCGCCCGCGAAGTATGGGCGCAGGTGGAGTGACCCCGGAGCAGGTGGCGGTCATCCGTCACCCCGCCCCCGGGGTCGCCGCCCCGTCCACCGGAAGACGCCGGACCGAATCCGTGTAGGACCGGTCGAGGGCCACCACGCGACATCTCGACACCCGACCCGGAGCCGGGCCGGGGACCTTCTGCGGCCGAGGACAGGCCCGTTCTGTCGTCCGTCTCTCCTGCCGCGCACCCAAGCCATCGTCGTATGCCAATCACTTCGATACCCGGCGTGCAACCGCGCACGCCGCCAGAGGAATCGAACTCCGTCGCGTCACCCGGCGCGACATAAAAACAAGGGATACACCATGCCGGAAACCCCAACCGTCACCAAGCTGAACGTGCGCCGGGCCGCGGGCTACATAGGTGCGTACGTCGACGGCGTCGACCTGAAAGCCGACCTCGACGACGCCACGATCGAGCAGTTGCGCCAGGCCCTGTACACGCACAAGGTGTTGTTCTTCCGTGACCAGCACCTGGATCACGCCGCGCATGTCGCGTTCGGGGAGCGGTTCGGGCCGCTTGCCGTACGCGCCCGTGAACAGGACACCGAGGAACTCATACCGTTCCCGCAGATCCTGACGATCTCTCCGCAGCTCGACAGGAAGCTGGTGGGCGCCGATTACGAGGCGGTGTTCCGCAGCAAGTGGGTGACCAGCATCAGTGGCTGGCACGTCGACGCCTCGCAGGTGGTGAACCCACCGGCGATTGCGTTCCTGCGCGCCGACGAGATCCCCCCGTTCGGTGGTGACACGCACTGGACGAACCTGGTGGCCGCCTACCAGGGTCTGTCGGAGCCGATCCGGAAAATGATCGACGGGCTTCAGGCGGAGCACACCTTCTGGCCCGCCCAGCAGCTGGACCCTTCGAACCCGGTCGAGAAGAAGGCCATCGACATGATCGGGAACAAGCGGATGGCGGTGCATCCGGTGGTCCGTGTGCACCCGGAGACCGGCGAGAAGGCACTGTTCGTCAACCCGTCACGTACCGCCCGCATTATGGGAATGAACCCGGTCGAGAGCCGCAAGCTGCTGGACCTGCTGTTCGAGGAGCTCACCAGGCCGCAGTACACGGTCCGGTTCACCTGGGAGCCGGGTTCGGTGGCAGTGTGGGACAACCGGTGCACGGCGCACCTGGCCGCCGCCGACATCGACCACATCGAGGGCGCCGTCCGCATCATGCACCGGACGTCGACCGTCGGCGACATCCCCGTCGGCCCGGACGGCTTCACCTCGTACGCGGTGGCCGGTGAGCCTCTGATCGAGCCGTCGGCGGACAACGGAGCGCCCGCCGACTCGTCCCCGCGGGAAACCCGGTGAGCACTGCCGGACCGGTGATCTCGGCCGCAGCAGCATCGATCATTCCCGGGTCGCTGACCCGGGCCGCCGACGCCGCCGCTGCCTTCGACCGCCACCCGCAGTACCGGGCCGGGATGCGCTGGCTGGAGGAGTTCGTCATCCAGCCGCATCCCGACCTCGGCCGGTCGGGGGCGGTCTGTCCGCGGCTCGCGCCCGCCATCCGTGCCAACACGGTATGGCTGGTCGCGATCACCGTGCCCGGGTTCACCCCCCGTCATGCTGCCGATGCCGGTCGGCTTCTGGTGGAGATGTTCGAGGACGTCGCCGCCGGGCCGCACCGGGCGTCCACCGCCCTGCTCGGATTCTTTCCAGGTCTGCCCGGCGAGCACGCCGCCGACTTCATCGACGGCGGCCACCGCATGCTGCGGCCCGAGGCCGTCCAACGCGGCCTGATGCTCGGGGAGTTCCACGCGGACAGCGACGTCGGCGGCGTACACAACCGGGCGTTTCCGGTGATGCGCTGCCCCGAGCCGATGTTCGCCATACGCGCCATGACCCCCCACGACCTGTTGTTCGCCGACCAGCCCGGAACCCCACCGGCCGACCGGCTCAGCTACCTGCTGGCGTATCAGCGGCACATCGGCCCCCGGCTCAGCCCCGCGGCGCAGGAGGGCCTGGAGGCCCAGTTGAGTGCCGCCCGTCAAGCCCTTCCCTCCGGAGAGTCATCGTGACCCTGCATCCCCCGGCCGCCCTCATCGGGCTGACCCTCGCCGCGGCTCTGGAGACTGCCTACCACGAACACCGGACCTCCGACGCGATCGTCACCGCGTCCGGGTCGTTGAGCTACCAGGACCTGGCCGAGAGAGCACACGAGGTCGCCGCCGGGGTGCGTGCCTCGGCTACCGCCCCGTCCGGGCAGACCCCGATCGTGGCCGTGGTCCTCGAACGCTCGCCCGAGTTCGTCACCACCGTTCTCGGCGTAACCGCCGCCGGGGCCGTGTACCTGCCGCTCGACCCCGACGCACCGGACGCCTTCCTGCGTCAGGTGTTCGCCGAGGCCCGGCCGACGCTGGTCGTCACCACCGCCGACCGGGCTGGCCGGCTGCGGGAGCAAACCGGCGCGCCCGTGTGGGCGTACCAGGATCTGATCGCCCAGAGGGCCACGGCTCCGGCCACGGACGTGGCGGTGGACCCCGCCGGGCCGGCGTACGTCATCTACACCTCCGGTTCGACCGGCGTGCCGAAGGGGGTGCTGGTCCCTCACACGGCTCTGCTGAACTCCACGGCGGCGCGCGTCGACGTGTTCGGCGAGGCCGGCCGTGTACTGCTGCTGCACTCACCGGCGTTCGACCTCACCACCGGCATCATGTTCTGGACGCTGCTGACCGGCGGCACGCTGATCATCGATCCTTCCGGTCTCACCGACGTCGCCCGGACCGTCGACCTGGTGCACGAGCACCGGGTCACCCAGCTCATCTACCCGGCGTCGCTGTACAGCGTGTTCCTGGACCGTGCCGCCCACCGGCCTCCCACCAGCCTCAAGGCTGTCGGGATCGGCAGCGAGCGGTGGAGCCCCGCCGTGATCGAACGGCACGCCCGCCTGCTGCCAAACACGTCCCTCGTCAACGAATTCGGACCGACGGAAGCGTGTGTCTGCTCCAGCTACGGCCTGGTCTATGACGCCTCGACCGGGAAGCGGACGCCGATGACCATCGGCCAGCCCGTACGCAACACCGGCTACCTCCTCATCAACGGCGACGGCCGACCCACCACAGAGACCGGCGAGCTGGTCATCACCGGTGCGAACCTCGCGCTCGGCTACCTCGACCGACCGGAATTGACCACCGAGCGGTTCGTCACCGTCGACGGCGAGCGGGCATACCGGACCGGTGACCTCGTCCGGCAGGACCCGTCGGGCGACTTCGTGTTCCTGGAGCGGGCCGACCGCCAGGTGCAGATCGGCGGGCATCGCGTCGAACCGGGCCACATCGAATCCATCCTGATGGAGCACCCCCGGATCCTTCAGACCCACGTCTCCGGACGTGCCGTGGCCTCGGAGTCCGGGTCATCCTTCCTCGTCGCCTACCTGGTACCGGTTCCCGAGGCAGACCCCGCCCTGCTGGCCCCCGGTCCGGACGGCGATGCAGCAGGCGAGGCGTCGTTTATCGCCGACTGCGACCGCCATCTGCGCGAACGGGTTCCGGCGTATCTCGTCCCCTCCGCGTACGTCGTCATCCACGAACTACCCCGGACCACGTCCGGGAAGATTGACCAGGCGCGGCTACCGGACCCGGCCTCGACCGCGGTCGGACCGTCCGCCGCCCAGGCGCCGGACGCGGTGGAACAGCACCTGGCAGCCGCGACCGCGGCCATCCTCGGCGCGGCGGACGTGCCGGTGGACCGATCGCTACTGATGCTCGGAGCGAACTCCCTGGCGCTGATCCGGCTGGCCGCTGTCGTCGCCGCTGACTACGGCGTGGACCTTCCCGTCAGTGCCCTGTTCGCCACACCAACCCTCACGGACATCGCCGCCCTCATCCGTGCCGCGGCACCGTCCGCGCGTCTACTGATCCAGCCCGGCACCACGCCCACAGAGACCGGACCCGAGGGTGTCCCGGCCTTCCCGCTCAGCGGCCAGCAGGAGCAAATCTGGGTCCTGACCCAGCTGACCCCGGACGCGCTCGCGTACAACACCCAGTTCTCCCTGCGGATGCACGGCCCGGTGGACGTCACCGCTCTGCAGGCGGCGCTGACGCACATCGTGACCCGGCACGAGATCCTGCGGACCACCTTCCACGACGGTTCCGACGGGCCGGTGCAGGTCGTCCACGGACCCTGGGAGGCGAAGGTCGAGGTCGTCGACCTCACCGGAATCCCGGAAGAGGACCGCGACGAGGAGCTCGCGGTCCGGATGCGGGCCGAGGTCGCCACCGGCTTCGACGTGGCCACTCTGCCACTGGTCCGCTGGCACCTGTTCCGCCTCGCCGCCAACGAGTGGCGGCTGCTGCAGGTCGAGCACCACTTCGCACACGACGGCTGGTCCGCCCAGCTGTTCCTGGCCGAACTCCGCGACGCCTACGAAGCGATCGTCGCCGGTCGGCAGCCGAACCTGCCGTCGTTGCCCGTGCAGTACCGGGACTTCGCCGCCTGGTACCAGGCCTGGCGGGAGACCGAGGACTACACGGACCACGTCAGATACTGGCGTGACGAGTTGTCCGGCTGCCCCCGCGACGGCGCGACCTTCGCCGCGGACCGGCCCCGGCCCGTTGCCCGGTCGTACCGCGGCGGTCGGCTGAGCGTCCACATCCCGGCCGAGGTCATGGGCGGCCTCGACGACCTGGCTGCCCGGCACGAGGTGAGCCGTTTCGCGGTGTTCCTGTCGGCGTTCGCGCTGCAGGTGTGGCAGCACACCGACGAGCAGGACATCGTTCTCGGGTCGGCGCTGGTCAACCGCCGTCAGCCCGGCACCGACCGGTTGCTGGGGATGTTCGTCAACGCGCTCCCGCTGCGGGTGCGCGTTGACCCGGCCGCCTCGCTCGGCGAACTCCTGCGCACGACGATGAACGTCGTGCTGGGCGCGCAGGACCATCAGGAGCTGCCGCTGCTGGACCTGCTGGCGCGCTTGGACTTGCCGCGCGATCCAGGCCGGAACCCGCTGTTCAACCTCATGTTCGCGTTCCATGACACTCCGCGGCCGCATCTGAGGATGGGGCCGGTGGAGGCGAGTCTGGTCATCGAGCACAACGCGACAGCCAAGGGCGACATCAACGTGGTGTGCGTGCCCGATCCCCGCCACCCGGACGGGGGTGGACGCGACGGGATGACCATCCTGTGGGAGTACGACACCGACCTGTTCGACGCGGACACCGCCCAGGAACTGCTCAGCGGCTTCGAGAGGGTCCTGGCCCTGCTGTCGCGAGCGGCCGACCGGCCGGTCCGCGAGCTGGACCTGCTGGGTGCCGCCGAGACGGCACGGATCCTGGCCATGAGTACCGGGCCGACCGATCAGGTGCCGTTCGACACGCTGCACGCCGGGTTCGCGGCCGCGGTGGCCGCCCGGCCCAACGCGGTTGCGGTCGAGCACGCCGGATCCGCGTCGACGTACCGTCAGCTCGACGAGCATGCCCGGAATATCCAGCGGCGACTCACTCACGCGGGGCTTCGGGCCGGCGCGGTCGTCGCGATCACGTGTCCCGCCAGCATCGGCCTTGTCGCGGCGATCCTGGCCACGTTGCGGGCCGGCGCGGTCTACGTGTGCATTGACCCGGCCCAGCCCTCGGCCCGCACCGCCGCGATGTTCGAGGACGCCGCTCCGAGCGTCGTCGTCGCCGCCCGCGCCGCGTCCGCCGGTGTGTCGTCTTCCGGGGCGCCCGAGGGTGTGCCCGTGGTGTACGCCGACGAACTGCCCCTCGGCACGGCACCGGACACCGGTGAGCTGGCCGACGCGGACGTTCGCCCGACCGACGGCGCCTACCTCATCTACACCTCCGGGTCCACCGGAACCCCGAAGGCGGTCCTGACCAGCCACGGCAACGCGTGCGCCGCGGTGCATGCCCGTACCAGGTTCCTGGACGCCGCGGGGACCGATCCCGGCCTGGCGGTCAAGACCCTGATCACCCTTCCGGTGATCTTCGACGTCGCACCGCACATGATGCTGTGGACGCTGTGGTCGGGCGGCACGATCGTGGTACCGGACACCGCCGACCACGCCCGGGACCCAGAAGAGATCCGTTCCCTCGTCGAGCGATGCGGTGTCACACACGTCAACTTCACCGCGTCGTTCTACCGCCAGCTGGTGCGGACGCTGCCCGTCGGATGGCAGTCGCGCCTGAGGGTCGTGGCGATCGGCGGTGAGGCGTGCAGCCCGGACGACGTCCGCGAACACGGCGTCCGAGTCCCCGGTGTGGCCCTGGACAACGAGTACGGGCCGACCGAGGGCACCGTCTGGTGCTCCGCGCAACGGCTTCATCCGGCAAGCCCCGAAGCGGGCGCGCGGGTGAGCGTCGGCGGCCCGCTGACGAACTACAGCATGGTGGTGCTGGGCCCGGACGGGCACCTGCTGCCCGCCGGTGCGTCCGGCGAGCTGTACATCGGTGGCGCCGGCGTGGCTGCTGGCTACCACCACCGACCCGAGCTGACCGCCGAGCGGTTCCACGTTCCGACAACCGGGCCGCTCGCCGGACAGCGCCTGTACCGGACCGGGGACCGCGTCCGGATCAGGGCCGGAAGGTTCGAAATCCTCGGACGCCTCGACGACCAGGTGAAGATCCGCGGGTTCCGGGTGGAGCTCGGCGAGGTGACCGCCTGTCTGCTGAAGCACCCGGACGTCGCTGACGCCGCGGTGCTCCTCCAGGAATCCGGAGCGACGCAGCGACTGGTCGCGTACGTCGCCGCTCCGGCCGACCGCGCCGTCCGCCCCGAGCGACTGCGGGAGTGGGCGGGATATCGGCTGCCCTCCTACATGCTCCCGGCCGGGTTCGTGATTATGGAACGGCTTCCCCGTACGTCGACCGGGAAGATCCAGGCATCGCAGCTGCCAGACCTGCCGGCGACGACCGGCACAGGTCCGGCATCCGAGCCGGAGACGCCGCGCCAGCAGCTGCTGCTTCAGGTGTGGCGGGACACGCTCCAGCAGCCGGACGCTGGTATCGACGACGACTTCTTCACCTGTGGGGGCGACTCCCTCCAGGCGATCCGGGCCGCCGCTCGGGCACGGGCCCTCGGCGTGAACGTGACCGTCGCGGATCTGCTGACCGCGCCGACCGTCCGCGCCCTGGACCACCTGGTCGCTCACCGCCCCGAAAGCGACGTCATCGCCGTGGCCGAACACCGACCGGGCGGGACCACCCTCCCGCTCACTGCGATCCAGGCCTGGTTCTTCGCCCAGCGGTTCGCCGACCCGGACCACTTCCACCAGGCGCGCCTATTCGAGATCGCCGACGACGGCGACCCGGCCACGCTGCGGGCGGCGCTGGCCTGGGTGATCCGCCGCCACGACGCGTTCCGCACCCGGTTCACCCACGACGGCGACACCTGGACCGCCGTTCTCGACGAGGAGCCGGCCGCCGACCTGGTGAGTGAGCACACGGTGCCGGACGGCGACCAGCTGCTTGCCGAACGCCTCGACACCGCTCTGCGCGGCCTGCACCGGCGCATCGACATCGCACGCGGCCGGCTGGCGGAGTTCGCGATCGTGCAGGACCCGGGCAGCACCCGTACCTGGGTCTACCTGATCGCCCACCACCTGATCGTCGACGCGGTGTCCTGGCAGATCCTCACCGACGACATCGAACGCGGCTACCGGGCACTGCGGGGCGGGCGAGCCCTGCCCGACGGTGCGGCACCCGGCATACCGTCCCGGGCCGTTGCCGAACCCGCCCCGGACACGCACTGGGAGACGCTCGCCAAGGCGTCGACGCCGATGCTCTCCGGTGCCGGGACGGCCAGGCCCGCGGCCGGAGCCGGAAGCCGGATCCGCATCAGCCACCGCCTGTCGCCCCGTGCCGCGGCGTACCTGCGCAACGACGTCCGCCGGTTGCACGACATCAGCGCCCAGGCCGTCCTCCTAGCCGCGCTACAGCGGGCGTTGGTCCCGTACAGCGACAGCCCGGACCTGTACGTTTGGCTGGAAGGCCACGGCCGAACCCAGTCCGGCTACGGCGACCTTGAGAACGTGGTCGGCTGGCTGACCTCGCTCTACCCGGCCCTGCTCACCGATCTCGAGGTGGATCAGGCCCGCCTCGTCGACGGCGCAGCCGCCATTGACCGGCAACTCGCAGCGGTCCCGGACGCCGGAACCGGCTTCGGCCAGGCGCGTTTCCTGTACCCCGACTCGCTCCTCGGCTGCCAGCTGGGCTCCGTCACCTCGCCGCAGGTCACCTTCAACTACCTGGGCGGGTACCAGCAGGTCGCGGGCGACCATGTCCTGCGACCGGCCGGAACTCCGGAGGGGGCGACCATCGCCGCCGCCAACGTGCTGCCGACACCGCTCGACGTGACCGTCGCTCCTGACGCGGAAGGCACCCTCGCCTGCCACTTCTCCGTGGATCCGGCGCTTCTTGCCGCCAACGAGGCGGAGCGGGTCTCCGACCGGTTCGCCGCGGAGCTGGAAACCGCCGCCCGGACGGTCCCGCTCACCCCCGCACCGATCACCCGCCCCGCGCGCACGCTGTTCATGGTCCACCCAGGCGGTGGGCTGATCGACTGGTACGCGCCGCTGGCCAGTGCTCTCGGCCGCGGCTGGGACTGCTACGGCTTGCCGCACGACCAGAGCTGCGACGACACGACGATGAACGCCCTGGCCCGCCGGTACCTGTCCCAAATCCGGACGGCGAAGCCCTCCGGACCGTACAGCCTGGCCGGCTGGTGCATGGGCGCGCCACTGGTCTACGAGATCGCCCGCCAGGCGCACGCCGACGGCGACGGCGACCGGATCGAGGACCTGATCCTGCTGGACCCACCACGGGCTGAGCAGCAGGCCAACCCGGAAGACGACATGGTCGCGCACATGCAGTACGGGGTCCCGCACCAGACGAAACCTGTCATCGCCGATGCGCTCGCCGCGACGGGGCATCTGCCGATGCCGGATCGTGCCGCAGCCCTCGCGGACCTTCTCGGCCCCGCCGATCCGGGTGTGCGCGACTACCCGCTGCTCGGCCAGATGCGGATGCGGCTGAGCTGTCACGCCGCGATGGCCTCGTGGCAGCCCGCCGGACAGGTGCCCCGTCTGAGGTTGTTCCTGCCCCAGGTCGTCTCACCGGGCTGCGACGGCGCGGCCGAGACCTGGCATGCCCTCGGCGCCACCGTGACCGTCACCACGATCCCAGGAGATCAGAAGAGCATGCTCACCGCCGTTGAACTTCACCAGGCCGTCGCCGCGAGCGGTCCGGCCGACGGTCCGCGGCGTCGCAACCCGGATGCGGCGAGTTGACGATGAGCAGGGAAGGTTCTCCGTCCATGACGCCCGACGCGAGTACTGCGTCGCGTGAGGACCTGTTCCGGCGGGCCAAGGTCACCGCCGCCGACGCACGCGTCTTCACCGCCAAACTGATTATCGCGTATGGCCTTTGGGGCGTCGGCGTGGTGCTCGCCCTCTTCGTGGAGGCGTGGCCGGTCCGAGTGCTCGGTGTCATGCTCATCGGTGCGATGTACGCCCACTGGCTGGAGCTCCAGCACCAGTGCCTGCACCACTCGGCCTTCCGGCGAGCCCGCCTGCACCGGCTAGCGGGCGTGCCGCTGGGCGTGCCGATGCTGGTGTCGTACAGCCACTACCGGGTGCGGCACCTCCAGCACCACCGCTACCTGGGAACGGACCAGGACTCGGAGTTCTTCGGCTTCGACTCGCGGCAGCCAGTCACCTGGTCGGCGCTGATCCGCGAGGCCCTGGCCTTCGGCCGGCTGTTCGGTGCCATGACGGACATCGTCCGCTGCTGGGCCGGCGCCTGGTCCTACGACGTAGGCCAGATCTCCCCAGACCGTGAGCGCGAAGTGGTGGCCGAGTACCGGATGTTCGCCATACCGATCCTCGGTGCGGTGGCGCTGGCAGCCCTCGGCCACGGCGAGCTCGTGCTGTGGGTCTGGCTGCTCCCGCTGCTCGTCGCGGTCCCCCTGCACTTCCTGGTCGAGCTGCCCGAGCACATCATGTGCGACAACTCCTCCACCGACGTGCTGAACAACACCCGCTCCATCACCGGAAGCTGGTTCAGCACCTGGTACACCAACGGGAACAACCTGCACATCGAGCACCACGCTGCCATGGTGGTGCCGATCAACCAGCTGCGGAACCGGCACGACATCACGCTGGTATTCGCGGCACACACCTCGCCGAGCTATCCGAAATTCTTCCGGGCCATTGCGCAGGAGGCCTCGGCCAACGCCCGGGCGGCCCGTTCCCGGGGAGAGCCGTAGACGCAGGTTCCGATCCCTCAGTGGCCAGCGGCAGAACACCAGGACGGCCCGCTTGAAGACGCACGGGGCGCAATAGCATCGCGATACGCGCAGCGCATCGCAAGCGTGTGCGACAGAAGAATGGATAACGTGAACATAAGCGATGAGAACGGCATCAGAATCGTGCATGCCGGAATCGACGAGGCGCTTGGGCGCGATTGGCGCAAGGAACAACCGGACGTCGACCTGGTGCGGGTCAAGGATCCCGACATCACGGCCTGGCAGCCTCTTCGTGAGGCGGGGTTCACGGTCAAGCCCGGCTGGATCACCTGGCTCGCGCCCGCTTGTGCGAGTGAAGAGGATTTTTTGATGCGCATGTCGCGCCGCTCACAGCGCGGCGCCCGAAGCAGCGCTGCCGCCCTGGCGGAACGAGGAGTCACGTTGGCCTCAAGGTCACCGCTGGATCCCACTCAGATGGACGAGTTCCTCACGGTGTACGAAGCCCATGTCGCCACTCTGCGAAACGGCGTTCCCTTCGCCCGGCGATTTCGGGAGCGGCTGCTGGACAGGCCGGAGGACTACTTTATGGTCAGGGCAGAGGACGCGGACGGCGACCTGGTCGGCGCATGCCTGTGCGAAATCGACGCCACGATGTCGATCGTCCGCGTCCGTTTCACCGCCCTCGGAACTGGAGAGCGGGATGGGAACCTCGCCCGGTCGCTCTACCTGACCGCTTTTCAGGAGACCCGCGAGCGAGGCCATCGGTGGATTTCACTGGGCAGCGACCCAAGCACCTACGGTCATCTAGTGCAGCCCGGGCTCTTCGTATTCAAGAGCAGATTCGGGCTCTTTCCTGTCCCGCTGAAACTGCTGCAGCCGAACGCCCACCCTGTGCAAGCCGCCGACGAGGCGGATTTGGTGCTTCGATTGATCGCCCTCTCCGACCCCAGCCTTCACATCGCCTACCACGGCGACGCCCCGACCAGTCACGCTACCGATGCCGCATGGCTCAGGGAGGACGCCCAGCAGGACCCGGAGCCCGCCATCTCGTTGCACTTGGAGGTCCTGTCGCGCGATGCCGAAATCGATACGAATGCCTACCGCGCGGGATTTCTGCGTAGGACGACCCTGCGAGTGATTGATGCGTGACGCGGTGCTCGTCGTGGGGCCGAGTCCGCCCGGATCGGCACTACGAGCTGACCCAGTGGGGCGCGGTGGAAGCCTGCACTGGATCAGGGATATGACCTTCCACAAGGACGCATCCCAGGTCAGTCCTGAATCGAAAACAAACCATGGCCACTTCCGCTACCTGGCCATCCGCACCCTCCGACTTGCCGGACGGGCAACATCGCCTACGGCCGCCGCGACGGCTGCCCGCCGCGCCTGTCAAACGCGGTGAACCCAGACATAGGGGACACAAAGCTGGTGTCGTGCAGTGCGGTATCATCTCGTATGGCGTATTGAAAGTCAGCGCCTGTGCAACCCCGAGCAGTTGGGCCACGCACTCCCGCACGAGCCTCGCCAATTCCTCATTATCGGCTTGCAGGCTCCTTTTTGGAGACGACGTGAAAATCCTCCCCGAGATCTCTCGTACGCTGAGTGAATACCTCCTCATCCCGGGCCTGACCACAGAAGCCTGCACTCCGGACAATGTGGACCTCGGGGCGCCGTTGGTGCGTCACCGGGTCGGTGAGGAGCCGGGAATCCGGGTTGCCACACCCATGGTGAGCGCCATCATGCAGGCGGTGTCGTCACCGACCCTGGCGGTGGCATTGGCGCAGGTCGGCGGGCTGTCGTTCATCCATCAGAATCAGCAGATCGAGGACCAGGCCGCGGACGTGCTGGCGGTGAAGCGACACAAGGCTGGCTTCCGGACCA
This sequence comes from Streptomyces sp. CB03238, assembly GCF_002099185.1. Classification (NCBI taxonomy): domain Bacteria; kingdom Bacillati; phylum Actinomycetota; class Actinomycetes; order Kitasatosporales; family Streptomycetaceae; genus Streptomyces; species Streptomyces sp. CB03238. The sequence continues at coordinate 21,877 of NZ_NBCN01000043.1, forward strand.
GCGAGGTCACCGTAGGGCCGCAGACGCCTCTCGGCGAGGTCGCCCGGCAGCTGTCCGAGGCCGAGCAGGGCGTGGCGGTCGTCACGCGGAGCGGTGAGGCGGATGGCGAATTTCTTGGGATCATCAGCCTCGACGACTTCCATCTGGAGCGTCACGGGGCCTCCGAGGTCGTCGGCAACCGGATGCGGGGTCGTGACGACCTGGTCACCGCGCCGGCCTCGATCTCCCTGTCCGAAGCCAATGAGCTGATCTGGCAGCACCATCTGGACGTGCTGCCGGTACTCGAGGACAGCCGGCTTGTCTCCCTGGTCCTCAAGAGGGACTACCAGGCCCACAAGACGTACCACCGTGCGACCGTAGACAGCGAGAAGCGTCTGCGAGTTGGTGCCGGCATCAACTCCCGTGACTTCAAGGACCGCATCCCCGCTCTGGTGGGGGCTGGCGCGGACGTGCTGTGCCTGGACTCCTCCGACGGCTACTCCGAATACCAGGCGAAGACCCTGCAATTCGCCCGTGAGGAATACGGAGGGGATGTCTTCATCGGCGCGGGGAACGTCGTCGACGGGCGGGCTTTCCGTTACCTGGCCGATGCGGGCGCGGCGTTCGTGAAGGTGGGGATCGGCGGCGGCGCCATCTGCACGACGCGGGCGCAGAAGGGCATCGGCCGCGGGCAAGCCTCCGCGCTGCTCGCTGTGGTCGAGGCGCGCGACGCCTACGCCCAGGAGACAGGGATGTACGTGCCGCTGTGCTGCGACGGGGGTCTGCTCAACGACTCGCACATGGCGATGGCGCTGGCGATGGGAGCGGACTTCATCATGCTCGGCCGCTACTTCGCCCGGCTCGACGAGAGCCCGTCGCGGAAGCTGCAGATCGGTGGTCAGTGGTACAAGGAGTACTGGGGCGAGGGCTCGCGGCGGGCACAGAACGCGGCCCGGTACGGTCAGCGCGGCCAGATGGTCTTCGAAGAAGGCGTTGACGGCTACGTGCCCTACGCCGGCAGCTTGTACGACAACGTGGAACGGACCCGGGCCAAGCTGATCTCCACGATGATCAGCTGCGGGTCGACGAACCTGCGGGACTTCCATCGGGATGCGGTGCTGGTTCCGGTGTCGGCGGAGTCGTTCAAGCAGACCGGGGCGGAGATCGAGGTACGCCGGCCCGCCATCGACGCTGGGGAGTGACGTGGCTGGCCGGGCTGCTGCCTGGCCGCCGGCGGCCCCGTGCCCTCGGCCTGAGCGCTGGTCGGCACGGGGTCGTTTGCCGTCACTCCGGCGGCTCCGACGAGCCCGGCCATCTTCCTGACCCTTCTCGCTTCAGTCCTGGCCTCGAAGGACTTTTGTCCGGCGCCCTAGCGCGCTGACTGGGCGACGCCGCTGGGCCGCCGTCGCGTCTCCTGCCAGCGCTTGCTGAACCCTGCTGTGCTGCCGCCGTGCCGACACGGAGCCGGGTCGGCACGGCCGCCCCGGCGTTCGTGTGCCGGCGCCGTGTTGCTCGCCCGTGCGGTGCTGCCGTCCCGCCGCCTGATGTCTGCCGTCGTTGTCCGCTACGGCGCCCGCCCGCCCCGCCGTCGCCCTTCGCGAAGCCTGCGGCAATGGCTGGCTCGGGGAAGTCGAAGGCCTTCAGGTCAGCTTCGACGCCGCCATCGCCAAGCCAGCTCAACCTGGTCGACATAGGTGTGCCCGTCTTCACCAACTCCACTTCACCACCCCAGGACGGATTCGAACCTCATGGCCGTTCGGGTTTGTGGGCAAAAAAGGTAGCGAAAGTCCTCTCAGCCCCTTCGATGGGTTCCTCCACCAGACGTGCAGTGAGGACGAGCCCGGCCTGCTGCAGGAGTTCGGCAATCCGATCAGGCGGCAGCAGGTAGGACTCGTAGGACACCGGATGACCGCCGTATCCCTGTGTGGGACGTAGATGCTGGTCGGCCCCTACGTGGCTGGCCAGCATCAAACAGCCGCCAGGCGCGAGAGTGCGGTGGAACTCGCCGAGCAACACCGGCAGCAACGTCGGTGGTGTGTGATGGGTGGAGTAGTACGCGAGGATGCCTCCGAGGTTGTCGTCCTCGATCGGGAGCGAGGTCATCGAGCCGACGCTGAAACGCAGATCTGGGTGGGCACTACGGGCCAGCTTGACCATGGCGGGCGATAGGTCTATGCCGAACGCAGGCACTTGCCGCTCCGCAAGGTAGGCCGTGACTTTGCCAGGCCCGCATCCCAGGTCGGCGACGGGCCCGAGACCAGCCGTTCGCACGACCTCTGCAAAGACGTTCAGCATCCCCCGTGACAGCGGATCCAGCTCCGCGGGAGGCTTGACCTGTTCGAAGTAGTCGGAGGCGACCGTGTCGTACGACTCCCGGACGGCGGCGAGGTGGGATAGATCAGGCATGCGGGCGACTCTAGTAGGGCCCGCACCCACGTGATCGTTGTTCACTTCAAGCGGTTCTGGCTCAACTTCTGTGACACGGCCACTCTGAGTGACAGCCGGACCTCTTCGAGCCATACCCGAAGTCGCCCCAAAATGGCCCGTCGGCCCGGCCGTTGGGCTGACAGTTCGGGGTCGTGGAAGAGGTCATGCTCCGGCTCAAGGAGCGGTTATTCCCGTCGATCGCGGACGTCGCGGTGCTTCGGTGGACGTGGACATCGAGATAGTGCCGTTGATGCGCAATGCGTCGCGGACGGCGTCAATGGCCGGCCGCCCAAGCACGGCCCGGAATTCCGCTTTGCCAAGCCGGAGACCTGGCCCGAGCCCGCGATCACCACGGTCACGGACACCACCAATTACGGCAAGGCCGAAACCCAGGCATGGGACCGAGTCCACCCCCGGCTCACTCACCGCTCATTATGGCTTGACCACGAGGGTGAACTTCCGCTGGTCGAAGGCACGTTGATCCGTCTGAAGGTCGAGCACCTGTCGAAGGAACGGGACGCCCCGCCGGTGTGGTGGTCCTCGAAAACCGGTGCCACCCCGGGCGATGTGGACCGTTTCTGGCGGGCCTTTCTCCGCCGCTTCGATCTGGAGCACACCTTCCGCTTCGCGAACCAGACCCTCGGTTGGACCACCCCGAAACTCCGTAGTCCCGAGGCGGCGGACCGCTGGACGTGGATCCTGATCGTCGCTCACACCAACTGCGGCTCGCCCGGCCGCTCGCCGAAGACCTTCGCCGGCCCTGGCAGAAACCCACCGCCCCCGACCGGCTCACTCCGGCCCGGGTCCGCCGGGGGTTCAGGAACATCCGCGCTCACCTGGCCTGCCCGTCCCGTGTTCCCAAACCCCGAGGCGCTGGCCCACCGCCGGCCGGCCACCCGGCACGATGTGGGAAGAGTGCTTGCCACTGGCGGGGCGTTCAGCCGTCCTGCCCACCACAAGGTGGGAACGAAACCCCGGCGAACTGGATGAATGACGAACTCAGGCTCGACCCGCCGATCGGGGCGACCGCCGACCTGAGGCGAGGCCGACAGGCGTTGTGCGCGGGCATCAGTCGGACTGCAGGGGCGGGACCTGCCTGGTGATCGCGGCTGCCGGCAGCAGATTGTCCGGTTCCGCTCCCGGGTCGGCGGTGACGACGACGCCGGCGGTGCGCGGGTCGAATCCGGCCGGCCAGATGGTGAGGTCGCTCGCCAGGGCGCCCTCGAATTTCGCCTGCTGCAAGTTGGCGCCGCTGAGGTCGCAGCCTCGCAGGTCGGCCATGCGCAGGTCCGCGCCGGCGAACACGGCGTCTTGGGCATAGGCGCTGCGCAGGTTCGCCTCCCGCAGGTCCGCACGGGAGAAGTCCGCCCTCTGCATGTCGGCCTTGACCAGGCGCGCGCCTCGCAGATCGGCTTCGATACAGCGGACCTGCTGGAGAATCGAGGTGCCGAACTCGACATGCCGCAGGTTGGCCGCTATCAGTGACGCCTTGCTTACGTTGGCCTTGTAGACGCTTGCTGCCTCCAGGCACGCGCCGTCGAAGTTGACGCCGCACAGCCACAGACCGTCACAGTCGGCTCGACGCAGGTCGGCCAGGCTGACGTTGAGCCACTGCGGGCGCGGGTCCTGGCGCAGGACGCCGAGACAGGTCAGTGCGGTCTGGGCGTCCGCGGCGCGGGTCTCCAGCGGTCGGACCGAGTTGATCGACGCGTCCGCTGCCGGGGAGCCGGGCTCGTGCGGCGGCCAGGGCAGGTGTGTCCGAAGATACGCTGCCATGAGGGAGACGATCGCCTCATGATCGCGGGGTGAGTGGTCCGCGATTCGCCACAGAGCGTGGATGCCCCCGATGCGCACGTCCAGCTTGTCGCTGCCGAGTTGATCCACGGCCCGGCTGAAGCGATCGGTGACGTGTCCCTCCCGGGTGGCGTTCAGCCCTTCCTGGCTGACGCGCAGCTGCCGCCATGTGGCGTAGGCGCCGAACAGCACGACCGCGCCGCCCACCGCTTGCAGGAGGGTGCTGCGCACGTTGTTCACCGCTCTTAACCGATCCGTCGCGGCGAGGTGGCCACCAGCGAGATCATGGTCGACCACCAGTCCCGGAAAAATCAGAAGCACAACGCCCAGGGCTGCGAGCACGGCCAGCACGGCCAACGCGACAACAACGGTTCGGGTCAGGCGCGAGCGGTCACGAAGAGGTCCCCCCCATGGGGATGGGATCTTAGCTTGTCGTTTTAACGTCCGGCGGGCCCCGCCGGACGTTAAAACGACAAGCTAAGTTGGTTCCGTCTTCCGTGCTGCTGTCCGCTGGCGTGCCGGGCTTCGCTGTCCGTCGCTGCGGCACTGGCGGGTCGCCGTCGCTGGTCCGCCGCTCCCTGGCCTGCTTGCCCGTGCCGGCTTGGCGCCGGTGTCCAGCTCCGCCGTGCGGCTGCCGCCTTGCCGCTACGCCGTGCCGTCTCGTCGTCGTACGGCGGCGTCGTGTCCCGCATCCGCCGCTCGTCGTCCCGGCGTTCCGCTGTCCCGTGTTGAGTGGCCGGTCCGTTACGCCGGCGGTTGGTAATGGGCTGGTGTCCGGGAAGGCGGGGTTGTTACAACCGGGCGTATGGGTATCTGGACTGACGCGTTCGTGGCACCCGGACAGCCGATGTTGCTGGCCCGGGAGGACTTCGGCCCTCTCGTGGTTGACCTGGCGCGCGAGCGTGTGGTGTGTACGCCGTGGGCGCTGATTGCGGGCAAGTTGTGCGTGAATGCCAGCCTCAACTGGGGAAGTGTCAGTGGCCAGGCACGCTGGGACCGCCCGCCCCCGGGCACCGAGCTGCGTACGGAGGAAGTGCCTGAGGAGCTCCGGGACGATGACCCGCCGCCGTGGGGACACTCGCACGAGCGGGCCCGCGTACTGGCTCACGGCGAGGCGATACTCGATGTGCTGCCTGCCCTGGAGCGTGCCCCGTACGGGGACGAGGACGTCGCTGTCATCTTCGATCACCTGGATTTCGGCAATCGCGCCATCACGGAGTACTTCCGCTTCGAAGACCACCGCACGATGCTGGTTTGCTTCGCACTGGCCGGCCCGCAGATCCGGCCCCTGGCCACCCGTGATGACGCGGAAACCAGCGGGCCGGTCCACCCTGTGCGTACCTGCATCGTTCACACCTTCAAGCTGGCGATGGAGGACGGGGCTGTCCCTGTGATCGCCTCTGTCGCGGGCCGCTACTTCGGCTCTGACCTGGTCAGTGGTTCAACCAGAGGTTGAGCAGCAGCCAGCTCCACAGGCCCGGGTGGTGGGGGGCGTGGCGCTCCCCGGCCCTACTGCGGGGGCCAGCGGCCCCGGTCCTGCTCGTGACCACGCCGGGCCTGGCAGGGCCAGGGGCCTGGCCACCTCTTGCTGCTCCCGTCAGGGAGCAGCCCCCTCCGCCGGCCACCGGCCGGCCCCGTGCTCCCCTTCCCCGTGCTGTTGCTCAGTCCGGCGGCAATGGTCGTCGGGCCGCCGCCCCTGCCACCGCTGCCCGTCGGCCCGCTACAGGCCTGTTCGCCCAGTTTGTACCGCTCGCGCTAGCCTCACCCGGTTGCGACCTCGTGCGACGACCGCGAGCGGCTCCTGGCTTAGTGGTCGGTCAGGGGCACGCCCTGGTGATCAGCCCAGGTGGTTATGCCCGGCTGCACGTTCTGTCTCCAGGCGGGCAGGCGGATCTCCCCTTGATTGGTGAGGGGTGCGGCCTCGGCGATCCCAAAGGCGTGGAAGAGCTGGTCGGCGAGGAGTGACCCGGCCTGCACGAGGCCGGTGCCGGCGTCCGTCAGGTCGTCCAGGACAGCTGTGGCTTCGCCCTGGGCACTTCGGCACAGGAACTCGCTGGGCGGGAAAGGGCTCGTCTGCTGTAGTACCAACGGATACACGTGTCCGGGGCGCGGCTGTCCGGGACGGGGATAGGGTTCCGGCGGCGCGTAAGGGTGGGAGTACATGCGGTCCACCAGGTCGACCTCGATGCTCACCGTGCCGGTGGCTCCGCACCGGTCCCGTGCATGTGTAGCGAGAAACGCCAGCGCGGACAGCAGCCGGTGCACGAGCACATCCGCCTGCAGCACACGCAGGCGCTCATCCGGCTCGATGTCCTTGTCGAACTCGGTCGGCAGGGGCTGGGCCCAGATTCCGGAGCCGTCGGTGTACAGGTATGCCAGGTCGCTACGTGAGCGCACCCGCGGGTGATGAAGCATCAGCCCCCCGGACTGAACGCTCACGGCCTTGAACGGCCGGTCGTCCTGTCCCAGCAGCGGTTGTGCCCCGCGCAGAGCTGGTTCGTGCTGAGCGAACGTTTCCTGGTTGATGCGCATGTCGCCGGGGATGTCAGGCACGAGCGTGACCAGCAGGTGGGGCAGATGGGCTCCACCGCGCGCGGCGCGGGCTCCAGCGGGGCCTCCCACCCGATGGCCGTCAACGAGACGGTGATCGCGATGCTGCGCCCGGAGCCGAACATGGCCAAGCTCGCCGACGACCCGGCCGAAGTCCGGGCAGCCGCCCAGGCCGCCGTCGACGCACCGGCCGGGATCGGCACCATCGCCTCGTACTGGACCGAGGTACCGCTGCCCGCCGCCGGCACCTGGAACGCGCCCGGCAAGGGCGGCGCCCAGGCCGACATCGTCCTGACCGCCCCGCAGGACCGGGTGCCGCTGCTGTTCATGGAGGTCGACAACTGCCACGAGACCGCGGAGGAGCTCGCCGACAAGCTGGAGAAGTACGCCCGGTTCTTGCGGCGGAAGGTGAAGGACACCGACGGACGTGAGCGCCCGATGTGGCGCACCCGCTGGACTGCCCCCGCTACTTGGTCCGGCGACAGGACGCATCCACCCGTGCTGCTCGTGTTCAACCGCCTCGGCGACCGCAACCCCAACCGCACCGTCCCGCGCCTGATCGAATTCACCCGACACCTGTGGGAGGGGCAGCGGCAAAAGGGCGGCCACCACCACTACGACGGGAAAATCCCGATTATCGCGACCGGACTGCGCAACCTGCGCCAGCACGGCCCGACCGGACCGGTATTCCTCCGCTTCGGCCGTACCCACATGCAGCCCCTGCGGGAGGCGATCGGCAACCCCCGCCGCGAAGCCGCCGACGCCCGAGCCCGGGAAGAGGCCCGGCTCGCCCAGGAGAAGTACAAGGCACGTACGGCGCGCGGCACAGGAGGCGGCGGAGAAGAAGGCGGCCGAGCGTGAGGCCCGCCGTCCCGTCTGCGCCGACTGCGGGACGAAGTTCACCGACGAACGGTGGAAGGCCGCCCAGGCGACCGACTGGGGAACCCCGAAGGACAGCCACCCGCAGCTCTGCGGCCACTGCAAGCACCAGGCCGTGACCGCCGCACGGCAGGAGCAGGTCGACAACGAGCGCCAGGAGCAGGACCAGGTGCACGAGGTGCCCGAGCAGAAGGCCGGCGGCTGGTTCTCACGCCTGCGCACCTGACCCGGGCAAGCCTCCCGCCGGCGGCGCGGGCAAGCCCAAGGCGAACCTGGGCAAGCCCGCGTTGTCGGTGGCGGCTGGAACGCTGAACGACACGAACAGCGAGGATCAGCAGGTGCCGAACGAGCGGCGAACGGGAGGATCCGGCGGGGTTCTTCGGCCGCATGGGCTGGTTGCGTTCCCGGGGAATGGGCGTGGAAGGAAGGCAGGTGCCGCTCCTCCTGACATCCCGCAAAGGCATCACGGAGCCGTGTCGAGGTCGCCATAGTGTCAGCATGACCGGGATCGTCATCTCCGCGTTCAGCTCGCTTGTCGCGCTGGGAGCATTGATAGTGAGCTTTCTGGCTCACCGTCATCAAGTGGCACGCGGCGTGGCTCTGGACGTTCGGGAACGCGCCCTCGAAGCGCGGGAGAAGGAAGCTGAGCGGCGTGAGCGCCGTATGCAGGCGTCGATGATCGAAATCCGGCACTCGTCGAATGGGTCACCGCTACACGAGGGGTGGGTGACACACCGCCTGGAGATCCTCAACCCAAGCAATCAGCCGATCACGGATCTGAGTGCAACGTACAACGGCGAAGCGGTGGCTGACGTGTCGGGGTCGCTCAACTCGGGTTCCACACGTGTGTTTCCGCTGCCTCCGCCGGAGAGCGGTATTCCGGCGTACATGGTTCTGCAGTACGTCACCGTCTTCTTCACCGATGCTGCCGGAATGCGATGGCGCCGCGACGGGGCCGGAGGCCTTTGGCGTGGCGTCCTGATGCCCGACAGCGAGTGGAGGTGGACGGATCGTGAGGAACCAGTCATCACGCCATCGATGGCGAACGACCTCCCCGTGGCACATAGAGGTGGGAGCACCCACCAGACCGCCGCCGCCGAAACACCCCGCCAGCGGCGCGCTCTCCTCCTCTGGGTCGCAGCCCTCGTGGCGGTGCTCGCGTTGCTTGCGGTGTTGTTGCTCAGCTGAACTCTGCCCTCGCCATACGGATACACAAAGCGGAGTCAGCGGGGCCGGGCGCCCACTACGAGTTCGCCGGCTCTCGCGCCATGTCGGGGTCCCCAGTCTGGAACGCGGGACCTGCTCGGGGAACCTGGGGCGCTCCTGGTAGGTGAACTCGATGGCGAGCGCGAGGGCGTGACGCCCTCGTCGGTCGTGGTGGAAGGCTGGTTGCGCTGGCGGGCATCGCTCTGGACGGCTCGGACGAAGCTTTCCACCCAGCCGGTGAACCGCGCGCGCTTCTCCGGATCGTCGCGGTCGTCGACGGTCTCGGCGATCTCGCCGAGCCAATACGTCGCCCAACTGTCCAGGACGATGCCGTCGCGGCGCTCCAAGAAGAGCCGACCGGGCCCCGGTCTCTCCCGGTGTACGCCATACCGGAGTGATCCCGGAGGTGGCCCACAGCTGCTGGAGGCATCCATCACCTCACGGACGGTGCCCTCGGTGCGGGTGCGCGGACACCTTTGCAAGGTTTTGACGCTGCCTCGTACAACCGTGCGCCAGATCACTTCCGTTAGCTCCGGTTAAAGACGAACCGCCCAGGTTGGGTGCGTTGCCTGGTGATGATCACGCCGCGCAGGAAAGGGGGCGGCGCGACACATACCAGCAACGTCCTGCCCCCCGGTTCGAGGGAGGGCAGGGCCGAAGGGACATGTCTTGTTGGGAAGGTTAATAACCAGAGGGAAGCACGCTCTCTCGCGGTTAGCCCTCGGTACGGCGGCCATGCTGCTGTTCAGTGCCGGCGGTGTGGCCGGTGCGGTCGAGACGGCTCCGGCCGCCAAGCCCGACCCCAACGCCGCCCCCTCGACCCGGCCCGCTGCCGGGCCGGAGAAGGCCACGCGTGCGGCTGCCGCGGGGTGTCGGGCAAGAGCCCGACGGCTGCGCCTCTGTCGCGGAATGCTGCGCCTGGCGGGTTCCAGCGGGTGACGTCTCAGAAGGTCCAGCTCAAGAATAAGGTGACCGACGCGGACGGGGACAGGTCGACGCTGACGTTTGAGGTGTGGACCGCGGATGCGGCAGGTAAGCCGCTGAAGAAGGTGAGCATCGCCGACAACGAGTGGGGTGTCATCGTCTCCCCCTACGTGGCGTCGGGGTCGACGGTCACGGTGGATGTGCCGGTGGGCAAGCTGGCGCTGAACACGAACTACGTCTTCCACACCTCGGCGTTCGACGGCTCCCTGTACGAAACGTCGTGGTCGCCGTGGGCGAAGTTCCGCATCGAGCTGCCGGTTGACCTGACGCTGCCGACGCCCAACTACAGTGCGCCCGATCCGACGTCGCTGAACTACTACCAGACGAAGCCGCTGGGCTCGGCCGGTACGCCGCTGTCTGCGCGCTCGTCGAAGTCGGCGGTGGAGCAGTGCAGCGAGGCGGATGCGGACGGCCGTCAGGTGTGCTTCGGCACGTCGACGCCGGTGGCCAAGGGCAAGGCGCCCAGGAGCGGCGCGAAGGCCGCGGGTGTGGCGACGGCCGGGGTGGAGTGGTGTCACACCGACTTCGAAAACATCCTCGCTACCCGGTTCATCGAGTGCGATGTCAGGTCGGTGCCGATCTACATTCGCATGGACGGCGCGATCCAGGCCACTGCCCGCTTCATGTTCCTGCGGATGCTTCAGCTCGATGGGCAGAACAGCTTCACCGAGCACCTGACGATCGAGCCCGCGCAGCAGATTCCTCCCGCGTTCCGTGAGATCAACTTCGTGGGCGTGGAGCACCTGTGCCAGGGGTCGTGTATACGCCGCAAGAGCCCGATCACAGCGCGTGGACGGGCAAGACGTGGTGGGTGCCGGGCGAGATGCATTCCGCGTCGCTGACCACCCCGTACACGTGGGACGCCTCGGTCGCCGGCAAGACGTACCTGTACAAGCCGGATGTGAAGATCGACGCGAACATTCTGCCTGCGGACGGGAAGATCCGCCCGTTCATGACCGGCTACCAGTGGTCTTTGGACTACGACGCCGGCACGGAGGATCTCGACCAGATCCGATGCGACACCACCAACGCCGGTCCGGGCACGGGCTGTGTGTTCGTCAACCACGCGCCTACCTACATCTTCAACGCCAAGGCTTTCCCGCAGGCCGCAGCGCACGCGTGGCTGATCCAGAAGGCCACCCCCAAGCACCCGGGTTCGATGGCCGATCGAAAGCCCCTGTACTACATGGGCGACAGTGCGCAGAACTCCCGTAGCCGTAACCGGATCTGCCCCACCGGGTGGGCCGCGGCGAACGGGGACGCCTCCGCCCTGGTGGACGCGGCCGACACGCTGAACTGTGACGAGTTCGCGTTCGCGTCCTCCTACAACAGCGGCGGCATGTCGCCATAGGACTCGAAGCAGACCCGTGCACCCACAGTGTTCACACAGGTTTCTACCGCGGACGCCGGCGTGGCCATGCTCAGGCCGAAGGCAGTAACGGTGGCACCGGACACGACAACGCGACTCAGCAACCTACGTATGCTCAAGCTTGTCTCACTTCTTCGTTGGCTTGATCTAGGTCGCGTCACCATACATGCAGGCAGCGCCCCCTCCTCGTCCTTGTCCATGACGCTGACCTGCCGAGTCAGTGGAGGACGAGTGCCGCCCATCGCGCCCGCTCGGCCCGAATCCGGCCAGCTCCTCATGGCGGCGCCGACCGTGGCGCGCTGGTATACCTTCGCAGTTCGCACTGGGATCGGCGGACCGCCGGGGACCACCTCCCGGCAACTCCACCTTCCGTGTCGGACCTTCCCGCTTAGGCGGGTACGCGGGGGGACGCCGAGCCGGGCCCCCGCGACGTCCAAATTCGCCACGTACGCGCAATTCACTTTCGGAGGCCGGTGTGCACCGCTACCAACCCAGAACCTGGCTCCTCGGCCTGGTATTTGCCCTCGTTTCCGTACTCGCCGCTCCCACGCCCGCCGGCGCGGCCGTGACCACGGAGGCCATCTTCAACAACCCGGCCGGCACTACCGCCGAGCAGGACAAGGTCCGTGACCGTCTCGTCGCCCTGATCAACGGTGCTCCGGCGGGCACTTCGGTCAGGCTGGCGCTGTACACCTTCACCGACAACGACGTCCGTGACGCGCTGATAGCAGCCAAGGGGCGCGGGGTCGCCGTAAAGGTGATCGTGGACTACAAGTCGCACGCCTACACCCCTACCGGAACCACCCTGACCCCCGGCGGCGAGTACGAGAACCTCGCGGAGGCACTCGGCACCGACCGCACGCAGCTGTCGTGGATCCTGTCCTGTCCGCAGGGCCGTGGCTGCATCGCGAACCGGGTCCTGTACTCGGGCGAGAACGGCTCGATCAACCACAACAAGTTCGCGCTGTTCTCCTCAACCGGAGGAACGAGCAATGTGGTGTTCCAGACGTCCGCCAACATGTCGGGCGTCCAGCGCACCGACCTGTTCAACAACGCTGTGACGCTCGTCGACAAGGGCCTTTACGACAATTACGTGGCCTACTTCAACGACCAGGTCACGTACAGCTCCACCGCGGGCACGGATACGTACTACAAAACGCCGACCAGCACGACCAACCCGTCATTCAAGAACTACTTCTTCCCCCGCAAAGAGGCTTCGGGTCTGACGTACAAGACCGACCCGTCGACAGACACCGTCAAGCTGATCCTTGACAAGGTCGACTGCGCGGCGCACAGCGAGGTGCGGATCGCGGCCAACCTGTTCAACCGTACCCACGTCGCCTCCAAGCTCGTAGCCATGGTGAACGCGGGCTGCTCCGTCACCCTGGCCGCCGACGCGGACCCGGACGGCGGCAAGCCGGGGTCGGGCGAACCGTCGATGCACCCGGACGTCGAGGCGATCGTCTCCGGTAAGCTGACGCAGCGTGTGGAGTGTTGGGAGAACCCGCCCGCCGGACGTACCGCCAAGATCGGCCTCCACTCCAAGTACCTGCTCGTCACCGGCACGTACGACGGCGTCGCCGGCAAGAAGATCGTCTGGACCGGTAGCCACAACTACACCTGGCAGGCCCTGCGCAACAACGACGAGACGCTGCTGAAAATCGACAGCGCGGCCCTCTATGACCTGTTCAAGGCCAACCACGATCAGCTGATGAGCTACTGCGCAGGCACCTGACCGCGCCGGGCCTGACCGCTCGGCATCGGGGCGCAGCCCGTAACGGCTGCGCCCCGATGCCGAGTCGGACCGACTGGCAGGCAAGGACTGGGCCGGTGCTGTCGCTGGACGGCACAGGCCCTCCACTCCAGCCCGTGTCACCGCACACTCGTCGATGCAGACCACCCTCAACTCCACCAGCACCCTCCGCACCGCCCTGAGCCTCTCTCTTGGAAAGTCATTCGCATGGCTTGAAAAGGGGGCGGAACGGCTGAGCGGGAACGGCCGTCGCCGTTCCCGCTCGGTCTCACTCAACCGGAACGATTCCTAGTTGTCGTTGAAGTACACGTAATACTCGGAATCTGAATTGTCCGAGGGCACGCCGCCGTCCGACGCGTGCCGGTAACTGCACTTCCCGTCGTTCGTGGTGTCGGTGAGACTGTACAAGAACTCGCCGGTCATGTGGTCGAAGACGTTCACCCACGCCTTCTTGCCGTCGGTCTTGGCGTCGCAGACCTTCACATGGTCGCCATGCTCCTCGAAGTAGGCCGAGGCGGCGCTGCCGCCATCACGCATCGGCCCGTGGCCCCAGTCGATCGCCTGAGCAGAGCCCGGCGCCATGGCCACTGCGAACGCCGCCATGGTCAGTGCGGATTCCGCCTTGAACAATTTTCTTGATGCGCAATTCACTCTCCCGTGGGTTTTCGGTTATAGCCGTATGGGGGTAACAGCAGAAGGCGTGTTATTTGCTGGCCGTATTGCTTGTGAGGCGACATTAACGAGAAGTCGCGACAATTCGCGTATACTTTCCCCGGTGTCGAACACTTTTAGTGCCTAACTGTTGCGGGACATGACGTTGGTGACACAGGCCAATGCCGGTAAAACCAAGGTGCTTCGACGGGCATCAGTCGGGTACCGTGCGGGCCATGTCGAGTCCTGAGTCAGACAAGGTGGGGGCTTTCGGTCACGCCGTCAGCCCCCTGAGCCACTGAGCTCGTAGCCCTGTCGTCGCGCCGCATTCTGCGGCCGAGCGAGTGTGCGGTTGGGGCTGGCCGCGGTGACGAGACGACCTTCTCGTGCTTCTCCTCACCTCGGAGCCACTCGATGCCTTTTTCGCTGTATCTGCTTGCCATGGCGGTCTTCGCCATGGGCACCTCGGAGTTCATGCTCGCCGGCCTCTTGCCGCACATCGCCTCAGATCTCGACGTCGCAGTCGGGACAGCAGGCACGCTCACCTCGGCCTTCGCGGCCGGCATGGCCGTCGGTGCTCCCCTTGTGGTAGCGCTTGCCCGCAACTGGCCCAGGCGCTCCAGCCTTCTCGGGTTCATCCTCGTTTTTGCGGCAGCTCACGTCGCGGGTGCCATCACCACGAGTTTCCCCATCCTGTTCGCTACCCGGGTCGTCGCCGCGCTCGCGAACGCAGGGTTCCTTGCCGTCGCTCTGACGGCTGCCGCCACGCTGGTCTCGCCCGACAAGAAGGGACGTGCGCTGGCCGTGCTGCTGTCCGGCACGACGGTAGCCACGATCGCCGGTGTCCCTGGTGGATCGGTACTCGGCACAGTGCTCGGCTGGCGGGCCACATTCTGGGCTGTCGCCGCTCTCTGCCTGCCTGCAGCTCTCGGCATCCTGAAGGGGATCCCGGCGGGACGTGTGAGGGAAGAGGCAACTGGCAGGCTGGCCTTGCGCGCGGAGCTCGCCCAGCTCACAAGGCCGCGGTTGATTCTGGTGATGCTGCTCGGCGCGCTGGTGAACGCGGCAACGTTCGGAAGCTTCACCTTCCTCGCCCCCGTCGTGACCGACACCGCCGGGCTGGGCGAGCTGTGGATCTCTGTCGTTCTGGTGCTTTTCGGTGCGGGCTCCTTCATCGGCGTCACCTTCGCTGGCCAGCTGTCCGACCAGCGCCCCGGTCTGGTCATCGCCGTCGGCGGTCCGTTGCTGCTCATCGGCTGGCCGGCCCTGGCTATGCTGGCCGACAAGCCGGTCGCTCTGCTCGTCCTCGTGTTCGTGCAGGGCGCGCTGTCGTTCGCGCTAGGTGGCACGCTGATCACGCGGGTCCTCTACGAGGCCACGGGAGCCCCCACCATGGCCGGGTCGTATGCGACCGCGGCACTCAACGTCGGCGCCGCCGTCGGCCCCCTCATCGCCGCGACCACCCTCAGCACCGCGGTCGGGAACCTCGGGCCGCTGTGGTCAAGCGGCCTGTTCGTCGCGATCACACTGCTCATCGCGTTCCCCCTCCGCACTGTCATCGCGGTCGGCCGAAGCACCGAGGTGCTCCAGTGACGCATGCGAACGCCCCCTTGAACATCGAGGGACGCCGAAGGCTCGTCGAACGCTGCCACACCCGTCCGATCGCCCACGTCGCCGCCGAGGCCGGCGTCTCCCGCGCCTGCCTGTCCAAGTGGAAGAACCGCTACGACCAGTACGGCGAGGCCGGGCTGCGGGACCGCTCCAGCCTCCGCACTCCTCACCGACCCAGACCCCGCCCGACGTCGTCGAACGGATTGAGCAGCTGCGGCGGGACAACAAGTGGTCTGCCCGCAGGATTGCACTCGATCTCGCGAACCAAGGCGTGAGGATCAGCGAACGCACCGTGGGCCGGTGGCTGGCGCGCCTGGGCATCAACCACCGCCGGTTCCTCGACCCCGACGGATCCGCCAACCGGCGCCCGCCGGAACGGATCGTGGCCCGCTACCCCGGCCACATGGTCCACCTGGACGTCAAGAAGGTCGGACGCATCCCCGACGGCGGCGGGTGGCGGGCCCACGGACGCGGCTCCGAGCAAGCCAGGGCCGCCCAGCGCGCGAAGACCGCCGGGACCAAGGGCGGATACATCCACCCGCACTCGGCCGTCGACGGGTTCTCTCGCCTGGCCTACACCGAACACCTCCCCGACGAGAAGGCCGTTACCACCGTGGCGTTCTTCAGCCGCGCCCGCGCGTTCTTCGCCGCCCACGGCATCCACCGGATCGTGCGCGTGGTCACCGACAACGGCGCCAACTACCGAGCCGCAGTCTTCGCGCGCTCCCTGACCTCGCGGGCTTCCCGCCACCAGCGGACCAAGCCCCACACGCCCCGTCACAACGGCAAGGTCGGGCGCTACCAGCGCATCCTCGCCGAAGAGCTGCTCTACGCCCGCCAGTGGACCTCCGAGGAAGAGCGAGCCCGGGCGATCACGGTCTGGAACATCCACTACAACTACCACCGGCCTCACACCACCGCCGATAATCGCCCTCCAGCCTCACGCCTCCGCACGAGCGTCACCAACGTCATGGCCAGCAACACCTAGTGCCGCATCAGACAACCTTTGCCCCGTAGTGACGTGACGCGCCGTTCGGATGC
>NZ_NBCN01000044.1:0-34072 GCF_002099185.1 Streptomyces sp. CB03238
CGGCCTGACATGCCGTCACTGACACCACTCCACTGACACCAACCCCGGCACATCGCATGCATCGGCGGAGGCGTTACCGGCGGATTACCAGGGAGTCGACCTTTTCGTCATGGCGGCACTGGTATGCAGGCCTGTCATTCACGCAGTGCCAATCATTACGAATGACACGGCCGATTACTGCCAGGACGATGATCCCGCCGACAGTGAGTACGGGGTTGGTTTGCCCGTAGGAGGAGTACGGCTGCCAGTCTTGCAGTGGTTGCGACAAGACCGTATACGAGGAACGGCCCCAGGCGGTGCGAAAAACAGCGCCTTTCCGTATAACAGGTGTTCACCCGTGTATCGATGGATGACGCGCATCCGGAAAATGATTTTTCCGGGGGTTCCGCCCGGGCGGGCGGCCATGAGGAGAGGCGAATGCAGGAAGGGGAGTGGCAGTATCGCCAGGAAGACGGGACCATATCCGCCGAGAAGGACCAAAAGATACACACCACGGAACACGACGATGAGGTCCACGAAGAAGGATGCCAGCCTTCCCCACACAGGTGCGATGGTCGACCAGTCGTAGGCGCCATCGATCGGTCCCGACAAGCTTCGACCCTGGGCTTGCAGCATTGCCCGCTCTTCGCGTCCCGTACGCCGTTCCTCAAACGGTGCGTCGTCCATCCCCGTCCCCGTCTCCATTTCCTCGGTACCGAGTCGGATGCCGCTACGTCCGCTGATCCGCGACGCTGTCCCCTGCAGAGGCGGCCCCGGCCCCGGTAGTGGCCTCGTCTGGGAGCGTAGGACGGTGTGCTCGGGAGCGGTCCCGAGCACACCGGGCGTCATCGGCTGGGCACCGCCCTGAGTCAGTGCCTGCCACCGCCACTTACCCGGTTGTCCCGTGCACTCCCATGTCTCATCTCCCAGGAGCATGATGCCGGGGCCGTCGCACGGCGCGCCCTGCTGCGGTTTTCCGCCGTGGCTGCCTCATCACAATCCGCCTTCGCCGGGCGAGCCCGACCTCGACCGTCGCCGAGACCCCCGGGAACAGGGGGTTCCCCCGGCCAGGACCGTTGCTCGCACACCTGGCAGTCAGCGACATCCCTGGGCAGCTTCGTCAACAGGCTCACGTGCTCGACTACGGTGTCATCCTCCTTCACGCCGGCTCGTCCCAGCTCCTCAACCGCGTCGTCGTGGCGGGCCTTCCACCCGTGTCATCTCCTCGTCGGACTCCGGGGCGGTTACGGATACCGAGGTGCCGGGTGAGCACGACGGCGTTTCCTTCGAACGTCCGGAGTCCTCCCCCGTCGACGTGTACGAGGCGAGCAGTCCCAGCACGGCCGCGAGGGCCATTCCGACCAGACAACACCGCGTGGATGGTGGGAGCGGCGCCGCATCCCCCTGGGCTCGCATCCGCACGTCGATGCAGGCCCTCTGCTCCCGGCATCGCGTCCTCGAACTCCTCCACGTGACCGGGCGGGAAGCTGATCACCGTCGGGGTCGGTTACGACGTACACCCCCCATTGAACCCGCCCTCACTGGTATACGACCCCATCCTCCAGGCCGCTGCGGGCGAGTTCAGCGTCGTAGGCGTCCACACGCTGGTCCGAGATGAGAGTCCGGGCCTCATAGATGCGGCCCGGGACGCGCAGCACCGCGTCGCCGACCGCCACCCCCTTGCACAGCGCGTATCGGTGATTCCTTCGGGGCTCTCGCCCCGCACCGTGAGATCCAGGTGGGGCAAGCCGCCGCCCGGACGGATCGTCACGATCGTCCTCGCCGTCCTGCGCCATGACCAGCGGCTTGCCGACATGGCGGGCGGCGACAACATCTCCGCGACCACGGTGCGCCGCTGGGTTATGGAGGTGATCGAACTGCTCGCGACGCGGGCCGAGCCCTGGACCGCGCGTTGAAGAAGGTCCCCGAAAGGGTGGCCACGTCGTGCTGATCGACGGCCCCCTGATCCGCACCCGGCCGCGCGATCACCGACGACCGGGGCCAGCTCCTGTGGCTGTCCGCGGCCCGCCCTGACCTCCCTGGCCGACCTGAAGAAGCAGAACGGCAATCCGGCTCCCGAAGTGCTGCGCCCACCGCCTCAGCGATGACGCCCCCAGGGACTCCAGCCACGGAGGAGGACGGACGGCGTGCCTTCGCCGACAGGCTGACGGGCAGACCTCTGCGCAGTCACCCAACGGGCTGAGCACATGGCGGAGTTCGGGCTGCGTACGAAGTCACAGCATGTCGCGGTAGCGCGAGAGGAACTCGGCTCGCTGTTCGGGTGACAGACGCTTCAGCGCTTCGCGTACGGAGGGCGGCAGATGGGACAGCTGCCAGTCGTCGTATCGATGCGAGTCAGCGAGCGGATTCGACCACCTGAGCCCGGACAACCCTGACGGTGGGTCGTTCCCGTACATCCGTTCCGCATAGCGGAACCCGGTGAGATTCTTCGTGACGAGTCTGTGCGTCTTTCGCCTCTTGGCCACGGTCAAGGCGACTTCGAGCAACCGGATGCTCCGCTGTTTAGGCGCCGTGACCTCGGGGACCAGCGCCACGGCGCAGTTGTTGAGCAGGACTGCGGTCTGATCGCTGAGCCTGGACGCGGCGAACCGGAACTTCCACGTCGTGCTCCCGCGTAGTTCCTTGACCCGTGGCACCACGCGTTCCGTGAGCTCTGTGGCGGCGCGATCCGGTTTGTTGCCGCGCAGCAGCTCCTGCGCGCTCTTGAGGCCGGACAGGGTCGCCTCGAGCACCACGACGTACGGGCCGAGGCGGGAGTGCTGGGTGAGCTGGCGGCGGTTCTTCCTGACGAGTTTGCGCGTCTTCCTGGTGCCCGCCAGCTTCGCCGCCTCGTCGAGCAGGTCGAAGCTCTCCCGCGCGGGCGAGGGCTTGGAGGCGGGGGACAGCGCCACGGCGCAGTTGTTGAGCAGGACCGCCGTCGCGTCGGCGAGCTTGGCCGCGCTCTGCCGCTTCTCTCTGTCCTCGCTCCGGCGCAGCTCGGTGAGCTGCGGCAGCACGTGCTTCCTGAGCTCCGCGGCGGCTCGCCCGGGCTTCTGCTCGTCCAGGAACCTGCGCACCTTCTCCAGCGACTTCACGGCCGAGCCGAGCACCAGGTACTTCCGGTTGTCTGTGACGATTTTGCTGGTCTCCTCCGTCTCGGCCAGCGCCAGCGCCAGTTCGAGCAGCCTGGAGTCCTTCCCCGCGGGAAGCGGTGTGCCGGCGCCGGAGGAGATGACGCAGTTGTTCAGCAGCAGCGCCGTCCGGTCGCTCAGCTTGGCGACGGGGCGCCGTATGCCGTCGGTGTCGAAGGCGCGCAGCCTGGTCAGCTGCGGCACCACCTCCTTCTCCACAATCGACACCGCCCGGACGGTGTTCTCGGCGTGCAGGTCGCGGGCGCGGTCCAGGACGGCCCGCACGGCGTCCAGCTCCGGGCGCAGCTGCTGCTCGACGGCCTCGCCCAGCAGGTGCTCGCCGGCCCACGACCAGGCGCCGAAGTTCCCGATCATCCGCTGCGGCGACGCCGCCTTGGCCGCGAGTACCGCCAAGGGCGTGACCAGGGTGCGGCAGACCTCGCCTTCGAGCACGGGCAGGGCCGAGGGGTCCAGGCGGCGATCGTCGAGTGCGGTGATGCGGTGGCGAAGATGGTCCCAGAAGCCGGGGAAGCCGAGCGCGCGCTGCCAGCCGGCGGCGGCCGCCCCCCAGCTGCCCTCCCCCTCGGCCGGCGCCGCGCGGCCCGACAGCTCCTCGTCCAGGGCCCGGGCATGGGCCCGTACGGCCGCGTCGTGCGCCCGGTGCAGCTCGTGGTCGCAACCGCAGTCACCGTCCGGGGCGTCCCAGAGCCAGAACAGCTCGTCGACGATCCGGCGCTGCGGATGGTCGATGATGTCGAACGCGGCGGCGTACTGCTCCGCGCTCCGTCCACCCGGCACGGGCAGCTCACCCGCGGGAAGGTCCACCCCGGCGCGGGCGGCGGTGGTGATGTGCTGTTTCTGCTGACGGATCGTCCGGCGCGTCGCCGTGGTGGAGATCCCGGTCAGCCTGAAGGCGTTGCGCTGATAGAGCTCGGGGACGGTGAGCTCGCGAAGGCGCTCCATGGCCACCGGTGCGCTGCCGTTCGGCAAGGCGTCCTCCCAGGTGCTGCGAGTTCTACGGCGCTCTTGCCGTGTCACGATTCGGTGTGCGGGGTCAGGACCACCGTGACGGTCCGGTTCGCCGCGTCGGTGTCGTGCGGGGCGTCCCGCTGCTCGGCGGAGGCGACCAGGAAGCCGGTGAGCGGCCGGCCGCTGGCGTCGCTGAGCGCGCGGGCGGCGGTCATGGCCCGCCACAGGGAGGTGGGCGAGCCGCCGTTGGTGGGGGCGCCGGGCACGTCGGCGATGTGCCCGAGGACCTCGACGCGCAGGTTCCGCTGCCCGGCGAGGCGCTCACCCACCCGCGCCAGCTGCGCGGCCCCCGCATCGGTCAGCTCGGCTCCCTGCGAGAACAGGCCCTGCTCGAAGACCACTTCCACGGAGTCCTCGTGCCGCTCCACCCGGGTCCCCGGCGTCCGGACCACCCGCACGAGCGCGTCGAGCGCTTTCGTACGCCGGGCCTCGGCCGCGGCGGCGGCGCGCTCGCGCTGTTCCTTCAGTTCCTGCCGTACGTCCTGTTCGGCGCGTGCTACGGCTGCGGAGTCGGACACCGGCTCCCGGGCGTCGGACGGCAGCTGGGTGGCGAGGGACCAGGCCGCCGCCGTGACCGCTCCGGCACACAGGACGACGGCCACGGCGGGCCGGCCACGGTGGCGGGCCCGGGCGAGGGCGGCTGCCGGGCCCCGGCGCCGGAACCGTCGGATCCGGGCGAGGCCGGCCTCGGCAGACTCGTCGCGCGGGTGCTCGTCGAGCAGCTGCCGCCAGCACCGTTCGGCGTCCTCCAGCTCGCCGCGCTGGGCGTGCACGCGGGCCCGCAGGTCCGTCACGTCGCGGTGCCGGGTGACGGCGGGGTCGTCGGAGCGGTCCAGCTCGCGCAGCGCCGCGTCCAGGTCGCCGGCGCGCGCGGCCGCGGTGGCCTGGGCCACGGTCAGCTCGACGCGCAGCTCCGTGGCGGGGTCGCGGTCCGTGTGAGGCTCGGGCACCGTCTGGGGCGCGGTTTCCGTCGCAGTCACCGGCGGACCACCCCGCCCTCGATCGGACCGCCCGGCGTGGTGAAATCCGGGGGCAGCATCTCGTAGAGCCGCTGGAGGACGCCGATGAGGGCATCCCGATCGCGGGCGGCGACAGCACGTTTGCCCTGCGCGATCACAGCGTCCGCCTCGTTGCGAGGCGTCATCACGTGGCGCATCCGGGACAGCTCCTTGAACTGTTCGTACTCCAGCTCGCCGGTGGCGCGTTTCAGCTCGACGTAGAGGTCCCGCGCCTGCTCCAGCAGCCGTTCGAGACGGGCGATGTCAGCGTTCTGCATGGCCTGGTTGGCCTGACCGCGCAGGCGCTCCAGTTCCTGCCGCTCGGCCGCGCCGCCGCCGCGCCGGAGCAGGCCCTCGCACTCCTTGAGCACGTTTCCCAGTTCCAGCATCAGCCGCGGTGCCTCGACGGCCTCGCGCTCGACGCGGTCGAGCCGCGCGTGCAGGTCGCGAAGGTGCTGATCGCATTCCAGGGCGGCACTCATGTCGGTGGCCGCGTAATCGACCTTCGTGCGGAGCCGCTCCGTCTCGTCGGACAGCTCCCGCAGGACGGCCTGCGCTGCGGTGGCCCTGGCCTCCCGCACGCGTTCGGTGAGCTCGGCCGCCCGCTGCTCCAGGCGGCGCAGCTCGGCCACGAGTTCCGCGTGCTCCGGCCGGGCGCCCTCGAGCCGCACCTCGGCCTCGAACTCCACGCCCATCGTCTCCACGATGGCCCTCGCCTGCCCGATCTTGCGGACCTCGTAGGTCACTTCGACCTCGCTGCCCTCCGGAAGGTCGTAGCGCAGGTTACTGCGGCGATATGTGACCACGCCGACTTGCTTGTTGTTCTTGGCCTCCGCGTCCTCGCCCTCGAGGAGGGGGATGCGGATGACCGCGTCAGGATTGTCCCGGGTCAGGGCGATGGTCGTGTGGAACGTGTTGCTCCCGTCGGTCGGCAGCGCCGCCCCCTTGCGGACGATCGGGGCAAAGGTGCCGTCGTGCGTGCCGATGCCGAGCGAGTGCGTCAGGACCGGCCCCGGCGCCAGTGTGTTCGTGTGTGTGATGGACAGCGTGTCGGGCGTGAGCTTCTGCCGGACTCCCGAGCCGTCGGTCAGCTCCACCGTGAACCGGGATTTGGTGTCCGGGGTGATGGTGACGGTGGTGTAGAAGGCGCCGTTCGCGTTGAGGGCGACCTGCGGGCCGTGGAAGGCCGGGTTCCCGTCCCGGTTGTGCAGGGAGACGCTGTAGCCGGTCCAGTCCACCTGGCCGCTGCTGTGCAGCGTTCCGCCCACGGGGACCTGGGTGGTGTCCAGCGACTGCGGTTCGTAGTGCAGGTCGGCGGTGAACTCGCCGGCGCGAGGGCGCGGCCGCGTCGCGGGGGCGCGCACGGTGCCGGCGTAGATGGCGGCGCCGCGGGCGACGACCGTGGACGGGTCCTGACTGTGGTCGAGCTGGATGCCCAGCCCGTCCCGCGGGTCGGCGAGCAGCTCGCGCAGACCGGGGGCGAGCGTGGCGCCCCCCACGAGCAGCAGCCGGTCGATGTGGTCGGGGCGCAGCGAGCTGTCGGCCAGCGCCTTGCGGCACAGGTCGATCGCCCGGGTGTAGAGGGGAAGGGCGATGTCGTCGAGAGCGCCGCGGGTCAGCGTGTACGTGAACATCTGCTCGTCGCCGCTGTCGTCCCTGAGGTCGACGAATAGTTCCGCCGAACCGGCCCGGGACAGTTCGATCTTGGCGACTTCGGCGGCCGCTTTGAGCTTGGCGAAGTTCGTCCGCCACCGCGCGTTGCCGCGGACGAACTCCCGCAGCCCGAGGTCGCGTTCGACGGCCGGCGCCAACAGCTCGTCGACGATGGCCAAGTCGATGTTCTTCCCGCCCAAGTGCGGGTTGCCGGCGTGCTGAAGCAGCTGGAGCTCCCCGTCCCGCTTGCTCATCACTGCCGCGTCGAACGTGCCGCCGCCCAGGTCGAAGACCATCCAGTGCGCGGACTCGGCGGCGTTGTCCACGCCGTAGGCGAGCGCCGCCGCGTTCGGCTCGTGCAGCAGCGGGCAGTCCTCCCCGAGCCCGGCCAGCACCGCCGCCTTGCCGGTGGCGCTGGACTGGTTCAGCGCGAACGCCGCGGGCACCGTGATGACGGCCACGGCCGGCGGCTCCCCCATCTGTGAAGCGACGTCCTGGCGCAGCGACTTCAGCACCTCGGCGGACAGCTGCTCGGGGCGCAGGGAGACACCCGCCCGGCGGAAGCGGTACTCGGCGCCGGCCACGCCCATCTGAAGCTTGAACTCGGCGTGCGCGTCGTCCGGATCGGACTCCACCCGCTCGCGGGCCTTGCGGCCGACGTGGGTCATTCCCGTCCGCGGCATCCATACCGCGGACGGGGTGTAGTCCCAGCCCTCGTTGTTCTTGATGATCCGGGATCGGCCGTTCTCCGCCACGGCGATGGCGCTGTTGGTGGTCCCGAGGTCGATCCCGAAATCGATGGTCTCACTCATCTGATCTCCCCTGCCGACTCCGCGATCGGCTGCGTGTGCGAGTCATTGAAGAGGCGGCCTGCCGACGACGACCTCACCCATCTGGATGAGGCGTCCGCGGAAGTAGACTGAGGGCAGGAAGGTCTCGCGGACGACTTCACGGGTGAGGGCCGGGTCGTCCTCGAACGACAGGACCTTCAGCGACAGGCCGGGGTCGTAGTCGTCCCCGTCGTGGTCCTGGATCTTGAGCTCGACCCCCTCCTGAAGCGCCTGACGCGCCGTGCGCAGGCTGCGGCTGATCTGCCGGGAGGTCTTGGAGGTCTTCCCCAGCCCGTCGTCCTGCCGCCCCAGCTTCCGCTCCGCCTTCCACACGCCTGTGGCCGCCTCGGCGAGCCGGGCGGTGTCGAATTCCTGCGCCTTCGGGGTCGCCGCGGCGGACGCGGCGGCCCGGCGGGCGGCCGCTTCGGCGGATTCGAGGTCCGCGAGGGCGGTGTCGAGTACGGCGAGGTGGCCGGCGATCCGCTCGCGCTGGCCGGCGTCCAGCCGTTCCGGGGCGATGCGGAATTCCCGGGGGTGCTTCCACTGCCGGTACCAGCCGGCCAGGTGGTCCTGCGTGTCTCTCCGCTTCACATACCCCCCTCTTGGCGCCCACTGCGATGGCGCCCCCTCGGTCGTGTCGGACCCGTCCCGCACGACTATGGCAGCACCGCTCCGGGAGGGGTCCCGAAGCATATCGATTCCAGGTGTTCACCGCCGGGGCTCCCCGATCAGAGTGCCCTCGAACTGCCCTACCCGCTGAGGGAGTTGGCGAATCAGGGCAGAGGCGTGAGTGCCGCCGTCGAGGCCGTGGACGTCCTCGAACCGGTCGACCGTCACCTGCAGCCGGCCCACGAGCGTCCTGAACCGGTCCGCCTCCTCCCGCCCGCTCCGGACGAGGAGGCTCTCGCAGCGGCCGGGCGCGGCCCGGAGCTCACGCAGCAGGCCGGCGATGTCGTCGGTGGCAGCGGGGCTCGGGCGCCGTACGGGGATGCGTACGGTGCCGGCGTAGATGGCGGCGCCCGTGGACGGGTCCTGGCTGTGGTCGAGCTGGATGTCCAGCCCCTGCCACGGGTCGGCGAGCAGCTCACGCAGGCCGGGGGGCGAGCGTGGCGCCCCCCACGAGCAGCAGCCGGTCGATCTGGTCGGGGCGCAGCGAGCTGTCGGCCAGCGCCTTGCGGCACAGGTCGATCGCCCGGGTGTAGAAGAGAAGGGCGATGTGGTCCAGGGCGCCGCGGGTCAGCGTGTATGCGAACATCTGGTCGTCGTCGCTGTCGTCCCGGAGATCGACGAAGAACTCCGTGGCCGGGCCCGGGACAGTTCGATCTTGGCCTCCTGCGCTGCCATGAGGAGCTTGGCGAAGTTCGTCCGCCACCGCGCGTTGCCGCGGACGAACTCCCGCAGTTCCAGCCGGCGTTCGACGACCGTCACCAGCAGTTCTCGACGTTGTCCCGGTCGATGTTCTTCTCGCCCAGGTGCGGGTCGCCGGCGTGCCCCGGCACCCGGGACTCCCCGCCCTGCTCCTCCACCACGGCGGCCCTGAACTGCCCGCTGCCCCTGTGGAAGACCAGCCGGTGGGCGGAGCCCAGGGCGCCGTCCACGCCGTAGGCGCGCGCGGCCGCGACCAGCTCGGGGAACAGGGGGCGCGCGTCGCCCAGGCGGGCCAGCGCCGCCGCTCTGCAGGTGGCGCCGGCTTGGTGCGGTGAGCAGCCCGCCGGGACCGTGATCACGGCAGCCGCCGGCGGCTCCCCCAGTTCGTGCGTGGCGTCCTGGCGTAGCGACTTCAGCTCCCCGGCGGACAGCTGCTCGGGGGGAGCGAGACACCCGCCCGGCGGAAACGGTATACGGCACCGGCCGCGCCCATCCGGAGCCCGAACTCGGCGTAGGCGTCGTCCGGATCGGACACCGCCCGCTCGCGGGTCCTGCGGCCGACGTGAGTCGTGCCCTCCCGCGGCATCCATACCGCGCACGGCGTGCGGTCCCTGCCGTCGCTGTTCTTGAGGACGCGGGCCCGGCCCTTCTCCGTCACCGCGATGGCACTGCCGGCGACTCCGAGACCGATCCCGAAATCTATGGTGTCACGCATATGCTGCCTTGGCTCGTCCGGCACTTGGACGGGGGTATCAGGCCCGTTCCGGGAGGGGTCCCGAGAATGCGCCGATATACCAGTATTGGCAGCCCGACACGGGTAACAGATGCAAGGAGCGCTTCACACGGCGAGGTGCCTTCGGGGGAGGACTGACGTTGCAGAACCTTGGGATCGACCGGCTGGACCCGGCGCTGCTGGCGGCGACCGACCGCCTTTCCGGCGCCGTCGCCGCGGCCGTCGAAACCGGTGCCGCCCACGTCGAGCCGTCCCACCTGCTGATCGCGCTCGGCCGGGTGCCGGGCAGCGTGGCCGCGGGGCTGTTCGGCCGGAGCCGTATCCCCGTGGAGGCGTTCGTGGATGCGCTGCGCACCCAGAGTCCGCCGCGCGACGGGCTGCCGCCGACGGAGCTGACCGACCGCACCGCCGCCGCGGCGACGCGGGAGGCGCTCGGTGCGCTGCCTGCCGGAGCCGGAGAACGGGAACTGCTGGCCGCGGTCCTGCCCCGCCTGGAACCGCCCGCCGCCCTGCTGCTGCGGGTGTACGCCCGGGCCGACCTCGACCAGTGGGTCCGCGAGTGCCGCGCCGAACCGGCCCGGGCGCGCGAGGTGTTCGGGGACGACGGCCGGCTGCTGCTCGACCGCTTCAGCCCCGGCGCGCGGCGGGTGCTGTCCGCGATGGCCGCGCTTGAGAGCGGCTTTGGACCTGGCCTGCTGACCACCGCGCAGATGCTGCGGGCTATGGCCGAGGTGCCCAACGGCCTGATCGAGCAGGGATGCAGCTTCCTGCGCCGGGACGTTCGCGTCCTGCGCGTCCAGATGACGTCCCTCGCGGGCGGCGGTCCTGGCTCGTCCGGCCCGGGCGGGGAACTCTCCCGCGACAACGTCCAGGAACCACTCGCGCGTACGCTTCAGAAGGCGGCCGCCGTCGCGGAGCAGCGCGGCAGTGACCTGGTCGCCGAGCGCGACCTGCTCGCCGCGCTGCTCGACACTCCGGCCGGCCTGGCCGCGGGGTTGCTCCGCAGCACCCGTATCGACGTCACCCGGCTGCGCCGCTATGCCGAGGAGTACTACGAGGAGCCCCCCGCGCAGGAGCCGGACGCTCCAGTGCACGTGCCGTCGCTGCACGAGTCGCTCGACTGGCTGCGCGAGCGCCTCATCGGGCAGGAGGCGGTCATCGACCGCCTGGCGCCCTCCCTGGAGATGATCACCCGGTCGCTCAGGCGCGGCCTGCGCCTGCAGGAGCAGCCCCTGGGCAGGTTCCTGTTCTGCGGCCCCAGCGGCACCGGCAAGACCCTGGCCGCCCGCGCGCTCGCCAGGGTCGTGTACGGATCCGAGGGTGACGTGCTCTTCTTCGAGATGGGGCAGTTCAACACCAAGGAGTCGATGAACAACTTCATCGGCGCCCCACCCGGCTTCGTCGGCTTCGGCGAAGGCAAGCTCACCAACGGACTGCGCGACAACCCCCGGCGGGTGCTGCTCTTCGACGAGGTCGAGAAGGCGGACGGCAGGGTGCTCGACGCCCTCCTGCGGCTGCTGGACGAGGGGCGGATCAGCGACCCCGCCGGACCGGTGCGAGACGCCCGGGACTCGGTGATCGTGCTCACCTCGAACCTCGGCGCCGCCGAGTTCGCCGACCTGGCGCAGCCGGGGGCCGGCGAGGAGCCGGAGGCCACCGCCCACGTGCGGCGGATCATGGCGGGGTTCTTCCGGCCTGAGTTCCTCAACCGGATCGACGAGGTGGTCCTCTTCGAGCCGTTCCGGCAGGACCAGCTCGAAGCCATCGCACTCGGCGGGCTCAGGCGGCAGGCCACCCAGGTGGCCGCGCAGCTCGGGGTGGAGCTGTGCTGGAAGGAGGACATGGCGGCGCGGATCGCGGAACTGGCGATGACGCGGCGCCGGGAGGAGGCCGCCCGCGGCGTGAACCGCTACATCGACGGCGTCCTCCCTCCGCTGCTGCGGCTGCTGGACGAGGCCGACACCCGCGGGGAGTCCGTCGAGCGGGTGCAGATCCTGCTGGACGGTGAGCGGCTGTCGGTGGTGGACATCAGTGGCTGAGCTGCTCGACGGTCGCTACCTGCTGCACGAGACGCTCGGGCAGGGCGCGTTCGGCACGGTCCACCGGGCCGAGCTCCGCGTCCTCGGCCACTCGCTCCGGCAGGTGGCCGTCAAACTCTTCCACGCCGACCCCGCGGTCCCGGTGGCGGAACTGCTCGGCGAGGCGCTGCAGTTGATCCGGGTGGTGGCCGAGTGCCCGGATCCGGTGGTCCGCGACCGCTTCCTCACCTGCTACGACGCCGGCGTCGAGGGCGGCGGCACGGGACGGCCATACATGGTGACGGAACTGGCCAGCGGCGACCTGACCTGGCGGCTGCGCGGCGGCCAGCTCCCGGCTGCGACCGTGCGCGACCACGCGCTCCAGCTCTGCCAGGGCCTCGCCTTCCTGCACGAGCGGGGCGTCGTCCACCTGGACCTGAAGCCGGGCAACATCCTTGTCTCGGCTTCGGGTTCGCTCAAGATCGGCGACTTCGGGCTGGCGCGCCGCGTCAGCACGCTGCTGCGCCGCACTCCCGCTCCCGGCGGGACGTCGTGGTACCTGCCCGCCGAGGTGCTGCAGCTGCAGTACGCGGGCCCCGAGGCCGACGTCTACGCCCTCGGTTTGATCTGCTACGAGATGCTCACCGGCCGCCTCCCGCGCCAGGACCAGCTCCGGGCTGCCGCGCCGGGGCACGGGGGCCGGACCGACATCGACACGCTCGTACGGCTGAGGCTGCGCGACGTGGAACCGCCCGGCACCCGCAACCCGGAGCTGCGCGGCCACCCGCTCGAAGCGGTGGTCATGCGTGCGCTCAGTCCCCTGGCCACCGACCGGTACCCGGACGCCGGCGCGTTCCTGCGCGCCCTGGACGAAACCGCCCCGGCGCCCCCGCCCCGTATCCCGATGCCGCAGCAGCGGGCCGAGGAGCTGGTGGCACACATCCGAGCGGCGATGCGGCGCGGCGACCTCGAACTCGCGCACGAGCTGCGGCGCGAGGCGCTCGACATCAACCAGGCGCTGCCGGACACAGCGATGGTCGCCGAGGTCTACCTCCTCGCGACCGAGCTGGCCCTGCTCCGCAAGGATGTCGTCGAGGCCCGGGCGATGGCGATGGTGGGGCTGGGCAGGCGCCGGTGCCGGGTGACGTACCAGGCGATGGCGACGGCCTTCGCAGGCACGGAGCTGGGCCGCGGTTTCGCCCGCCGGAGCCGGGAAGAGACGAGCCGATGACGGCCGGGAGCGAGCCCATGCCCGGCGGGCGCGAGCCGACAACCCCCGGGCGCGAACCCACACCCGCCGGGCCCACGCCGACCGCCCCCGGGGACGAACCCACACCCGCCGGGCGCGAGCTGGAGACTCTGGCCGCGGAGCCCGAACGGCCGCGGGCCGAGTTCTCCGCGCTGCTCCCCGCCGAACCGGCGTCCGCCTATGAGGCGCTGTGGCAGGGCGGAGAGCTACAGCCGTGGACCCCTACGGCGATCCGGCTGTGGGAACAGGAGGACGGCGACGACATCGAGGTCGTCCACCACCTCGCCATTGCGCATCACGCCTGCGCGTACGACCTGGAGGCGGCCGGCGACGACGCAGCCTTCGGCCACTTCGAGAAGGCGCTGCGGCACTGGGCCCAGCTCTACGGGGAGCCGGAGTTCTGGCGGCGGATGCACGAGCGCCTCGACGAGGCCATGGGTGTCCCGGTGCCGGACGAGATCGTGGCCGAGGCGAGGACGCGGCTGCCGTACAACCTGCTGGAGCCCCACCTGACCCTGGCCGCCCGGCTGCGGCTCACGGATCCCGGCCGGGCGCGGCGGCACGTGCGGCTGGTGACCGGCTCCGCTTTCCCGGACGCGATCGTGGCCGAGGCGCGCGACCGCCTCGTGCGCGACCTGCTCGACGGCGTCCCCGCGGCGGTCGCCGAGGGCAGGTTCGCGGAGACGATCGACGTCCTGGAGTCATGGCTGCTCCTGGACCCGGACAACCACGGCCTGCTGCGCGCCCTGCTCTTCACCAGCAGGAGCTGGATCGAGCGGCTGCGGGAGGAGCCGTACGCGCAGCGGCGGATGGACGAGCTGCTCGGCCGTGTGGACGCCCTCGTCCGGCCCGGGCTCGCCCGTACGGCGCCTGGCGGCGAGCTCGCCAAGGAGCTGGCGCGGCACGAGTATCTGCTCGCCCTCCGGTCGTTCGGAGCCCTCGGTGCGGCCAAGCCCTCGCCGGACGCGCTGGGCTCGCTGTCCGAGGTCGAGCAGGCCCGGCACCGCGGCCGGCGGGCCGCCCGCCACGTGGGCCGGGCGCTGGAACTGTACCCGGAGATGGGCGAGGATCCGCGCTACACGGATGTGACGGAGCTGCGGAACGACGGGTTGCCCCGATTCCTGGCCTGGCTGGACGCGGTGGAGGCGCAGTTCCTGCTCACCGCGTTCGGCATCGGCGACCAGGAACTGTCCAGAGCCAGGCGGCTCATCGACGCGGCCGGGGCGTACGCGGCGGCCGATCCGGGGCTCGAGCAGTTCGTCCGCTCGCTGGAGAACCTGCTCTCGGTGCGGCAGGCGTGAGACGACCAGGAGAGATGATCCATGACAGAGAATCCGTGGGCCTGGCGCGACGGGCACAACCCGTACCGCGCCACGCCCTTTCAGGTACTCGCGCTCAGCCCGGACGTCAGCGGGCGGGGGGCGATCCGCAGCCACATCAGAAAGCGGCGGCAGCGCATCGAGCGGCGCGCCGACCGCTACACGCTGTTCGGACGCACCCTGCGGGTCGCCGAGGTGAACGCGGCAGAGGACCGGATCAAAGACCCGGCGCAGCGCCTGCTGGCCCAGCTGTGCACCCACCGGCCCGAGCGGCCGGCCGAGCCGGACCGGTCCGATGACGCGGCCGGCTGACGCGATGCGGATCGATGAGCAGGAGCGCCCCCTCACAGCCCGGCCGGAGCTCCCGCAGGGCGTCGTGTGGCGGCTGCTGCGCGAGAAGGCGCAGGCCGGTGACGCGGCCGCGGAGGAGACCCGCCGACAGGCCGAGGAGCACAAGAGCGCGCTCGAACACTTCGCCCGGGACGTCGCGGGCGTGCTGCACGGGCTGCACGGCGTCACCGCGGCCAACGCCGCCGACGCCCTGCCGTCTCTCACACACAAGCTGGCCAAGGCCCTTCAGGCCGCTGGCGCACGCTATCTCGACCCGGCCGGCACGCCCTACGAAGAGGTCCAGATGTGGGCCGACGTGGAGGGCTCCGAGCCGGTGGCGGGCCTGGAGCGGCCCATGGTGGCCGAGACGCTGCGGCCCGGCGTGCTGATGGCCGACGGAAAGCTGACCCAGCGAGCGCGCGTGTATCTGGCCGTCCCCCAGGCCGCCGACGACCGGCAGGAGGAGCAGGAATGAGCATCACCGTCGGGATCGACCTCGGAACCACCAACAGCTGCGTCGCCGTGCCCGCCGACGCGGACATCCCCGGCAAGCAGGAACTGATCAAAGCAGGCCGGCTGCGGCCGGTCGGCGGCGCGCTGATCATCACCGACGCGTACCAGGCGCCCATCACCCCGTCCGTGGTATGGCTGGGCGAGGACGGCGCCCCGGTCGTGGGCAGCCTGGCCAAGAGCAAGGTCAAGCACGGCGGGCAGCCGCCACCGGCGATGTTCTTCAAGCGCACGATGGGCACCGACCAGCGGGTGACCGCCGGCCACGCCGACCTGACGCCGCAGCAAGCCTCCACCCACGTCCTGCGCCACCTCAAGGCCCTCGCGGAGGAGGTGCTGCAGGTCCCGGTGGACCAGGCGGTGGTGACGGTGCCCGCGTACTTCGAGATGCGGGCCAAGAACGAGACCGTGCAGGCCGGCCTCGACGCCCATCTGGCGAAGGTGGAGACGCTCATCGAGCCGTTCGCGGCCGCTCTGATGTCCACCCACGGGCAGCGGCTGACCGAGCCGAAGACGTTTCTCGTCTACGACCTGGGCGGCGGCACGTTCGACGTCTCCGTCGTGGCCTGGACCCCCGAAGCCGGCTTCGAGCACCTCGCCTTCGACGGCGACCGCTACTTGGGCGGGTACGAGTTCGACAAGGCGATCGTGCGCTGGATGGCCGAGCAGCGCCCCGCCTACGACCTCCGGCTCGAGCCCGACCACCCCGAAGAGGCCCGCCTGCTCGCCCGGCTGCTGGTCCGGGTGGAGTCGGAGAAGCACTTCCTCTCCCGGGAGCAGCAGACCGAGATATACGTGGAGGGCGAGGCGGACCGGGCCGGTATCCCCATGACCATCAAGCTGCCCTTCAGCCGAGCCGAGTTCGAAGGTCTGATCCAGGACGACGTGCAGCGCACGCTCGCCCACTGCGACGCCGCGCTGCAGCGGGCCGGCATCGGCCCCGCGGACCTCGACGAGGTCATCATGGTCGGCGGTTCGTCGCGGGTGCCGCTGGTCAGCCGCCTGCTGCGGGAGCGGTACGGGCACGAGCCGCGCCTGATCGACCCCGATCTGTGCGTCGCCGTCGGCGCCGGCATCAAGGCCGGTGCCGCCGGTGTCCGGCAGGGTGTCCTGGAGATCGACCAGGTGGCGGCCGCCCTGCCCGCGACCGATATCGCCGGGCGGGTTCACACGGGCGCAGGCGGGCCGGTGCCGGGCGGCGTGCAGGTCCTGCTGCGCTCCGCGGACGGGGTCCAGGATCTCCGGCAGCAGACCGACGCCGAGGGACGGTTCGTCTTCGAGGACGTCGCGCTGCACGACGGGGACAACGAGCTGACGGTCACGGTCATCGCGGACGGGGAGGAGATCGAGAGCCGCCGGTTCACGGTCACGCCCGACCACGCGCCGCCGCCCACCGACGAGGGCGACGTGCTGGCGCACGACTTCTTCGTGGAGCTGGAGGGCGGCCCGCGCCGGATCGCCCAGGCCGGGACCAAACTGCCGTACCACACCAGCTTTCCGCTGGAGACCGCGGGCCAGGGAGTGGTGCTGCGGGTCCGGCTGCACGAAGGGCTGATTCCCATCGGCCAGGTGGAGATCCACGACCTGCCCAGCACGCTGCCGGCCGGCACACCGGTGGAGCTGGAGCTGGAGTTCCGGCCCGACTGGTCGATCGACGCGGAGGTCAGGGTCCCCGCCGTCGGGATGCAGGGCCGGGCGCTGATCTCCGTACCGCGCGAGCACGTGCCCTCCTGGGGGGAACTGCGGCAGCGGTACGTGGAGATCAGGTCCGGCTGGCAGGAGCGGCAGGCGGTGGCCCGGCCGGAGGACGCCATGCGGATCGGGCCGCAACTGGACGCGATCCTGCGGGAGTGCGAGGCGCTGCTGGACCAGCGTCAGGACCGGGCCAAGTGCCATCACCGGCTGCGCGAGGCCCGGACGCTGCTGGACAGGGTCCGGCTCCCGGCCGCGGAGGCGATGCACCCGCCGCTGCCGGAGTTCGAGAACAAGCTGGCCGAGCTCGCCGCGCTCTGCGAACAGCTCGCCCGCACCGACGCCACTCAGGCGCAGCAGCACCGGGAGAGCATCCCCGGGCTGCGGGCGGCGGGGCTCGCGGCGTACCAGGCGGGCAACACCCTGGACTGGCACAGCATCAACCAGGCCGTCGAGGACCGCTGCCTCGCCGTGCACCGGAGGGTGAGCGCCGGTCAGCCTCCGCCGAGCCCGGCGAACCTGCAGTTCCTGCTCTACCAGGAGCTGCAGGAGCTGGACCGCGCGCTGCGGGACACCGACCAGGTCACCGGCGGGAAGTACGGGGGCCGGGTCGAGGCGTTCCTCGCCGAGGTGGCCGCGATCGTCGCGGCGGTGGGCAGCGTCGAACCGAACGACGTACGGTCCACCGATCGCTTCGCGGGGATCTACCGCAACGAGGTGCAGCCGCTGGCAGCACGGATCGAGCGCTGGATGGAGGAGATCCGGGGCGACGACCCCGGAGTGATCCGGCTCCGGCCACGCGGGGGCAGCGAGTGGCCGTGATCAACTGCCCGCTGTGCGGCCGGACACTGACCGCGCCGGTTCCCGAGTGCCCGGTGTGCCGCGGCGATCTGCGTCCGCTGGCGCAGATCGCCGCGCTCGCCGACGAGTATTTCAACAAGGCGGTCGCACTGGCCCGCGCGCAGCAGTGGCACAGCGCCGCCGAGCACCTGGCGGTCACCCGCGCGCTCAGCCCCAACGACGTCGACGCCATCGTCCTGCTCGCCAAGGTCCGTTACCGTCAGCGGGGCGGGCGGCGCGCCGAGGCCAGGCAGCTGCTGCAACGGGCGCTCGACCTGGCACCGGACCGCGAGGACGTCCGCGCGGCGCTGGAGGAGGCCGCCCGGCCACGGCGGCAGGGGCGGCAGGGGCGGCAGGGGCGGCAGCGATGAACCGTGTGAGGCAGGTGAACGTGCGTGCGCGACGCGTCGTCGTCCGGGGACGATCATGAGCCCGGGGGCGGCTATGAGCGGCTCCGCGACCGTGGCCGTAGCGCCCGTGCGGCAGGGAACCTTCAGGCGGCGATCGAAGCCCTCGGGGAAGCCGTATGTCTGCGCCCCGATCTGGTGACGGCCCACCTCGACCTCGGCAAGTGCTTCCAGGACGCCGGCAAGACCGAGGTCGCCCGCCGCATCTACGAGCACGCCGCCCGCACCGACCCGGCCTCGCCCCTGGCCGCGGCCGCGCTCGCCGGCCTGCCCGCCAAGCCGCCCGCCCAGCACGCCTTCGAACTCGGGCAAGTGGTACGGAGCGCGGACAACTCCTACCGCGTACTGGAACGCAGGATGGGCGCGCACGGCGCCGTGTCGATCGTCGAGCCGGAAGGGCGCAGCAGCTTCTTCGACCGCGTCGGGTACCGCCGCTACGTGCTCAAGACCTTCAACCTGCCGCAGCCGTGGAGTGACGAGGACCGGGAGCGCTTCGCCAACGAGGCCAAGACCTGGGTGCTGCTGGAGAGGCACCCCAACATCGTCACCGCGCTGTGGGTCGAGCGGGTCGAGCGCCACCACTGCCTGCTGCTGGAGTACGTCTCCGGCGGCGACCTGGACACCGCCCTGGCCGCCGGTCCGCCGGCCCTGGAGCGCGCGCTCCGCTTCGGCCTGCAGTTCTGCGACGGCATGGAGCACGCCTCCCGCACGCTCGGCATCATGCACGGGGACGTGAAGGCAGCCAACTGCCTGCTCACCGAGGACGACACGCTCAAGGTCACAGACTTCGGCCTGGCCCAGGTGTTCGGTCCCGCACAGGCGGTGGGCGGACGGCTTCTGGAGCTGAAGCCGGAGGTCAGGGCCATCTACATGGTGCCGGGCGGAACCCGCAACTACCGGGCGCCCGAGCAGTCCCGGTTCGGGGCGCGCGTGGATGTACGGACGGACATCTACGGCTTCGGTGTGCTTCTCTACCAGATGGTCACCGGCGATCTGCCGGTCAGCGGCAGCATCGCCGCCGAGCACATCAGGGCGCGGACCGGCCCGGACGACTTCCCGGCGGGACTGCGGGAGTTGATCCTGGCCTGCGTGGAACGCGAGCCGCAACGGCGACCGCGCAGCTTTCGCGGCCTGCGCGCGGAGTTGCAGGCCGTGTACGAGAGGGTCGCCCGGCGGCCGGCGCCGGCGCCGGCGCAGCCCCTGCCCGGCGACCGGGACCTGTACATCCGCAGAGGAGCGGCGCTGGACGAGCTCGGTCGGCACGAGGAGGCGCTCGCGTGGTTCGGCAAGGCGCTGCAGGCCGCTCCGGGTGACGGCTGGGCGCTGCACAACAAGGCCCTCACCCTGATCGCGCTGGGGCGCCACAACGAGGCGCTGGCCTGCCTGGATCGGGCGCTCGAACGCTATCCGGGCTACACCCAGGCCCTCCAGGCCAAGGCCAGGCTCCTCACCACCATGGGGCGGCACCAGGAGGCGCTCGAGTGCCTGGCCCAGATGGGGAAGGGACCCACCCGGATCGGTCCTGGCTACCTCGCGGACGCACTCGACCACATCGAAGAGGTTCTGCGGGGCGGCCGCGGCAGCGGCGACTTCGCGGACGTACTCGGCCATCTCGGGAAAGCGGGGGCAGACAGCCGAAACGACGGCGCCCTCGAAGACGTACTCCGCCATGCCGG
The DNA here is from genome assembly GCF_002099185.1 of Streptomyces sp. CB03238. Taxonomy (NCBI): domain Bacteria; kingdom Bacillati; phylum Actinomycetota; class Actinomycetes; order Kitasatosporales; family Streptomycetaceae; genus Streptomyces; species Streptomyces sp. CB03238. Next base: position 19,763 of record NZ_NBCN01000044.1, read on the forward strand.
GGAAGCGCTGCGAGGCAGCAGCCTCGAAGACGCGCTGCGCCATGCCCGGGAAGCCGGACAGGCCGGTCGGCGCGGCGGTGACCTCGCGGACGCGTCCGGCATGCCAGCCGGGCGGGGTGTCTCCCGGTATTCGCAAGGCGCCCTGCTGGCCTGGCAGATCGCGGCTGTCGAGGCCAGAGCGGGGTACGCGCCCGCGATCGTACCGGCGCACCTCATGCTCGGGGTGTGCAAGCTGGGCGACAGCCGGTTGCCCGAACCAGCCGCCGCCATGCTGCGTACGGCTCCCGCACTGCAGGCCGAGATCGACGCGCTGCGCGGCCGATTCCGCCGGGCAGGGCTGGACGTCACCCCGTTCCGCCGCCGACTGCGCAGGCACCTCACCCGTCCCGCGCCCGGCGGATCACCCCGCGGAGCACTGAGCGGAGCTCCCCGCGACGGCGTCATGCACCGGACGCCCGCCGCCCGTGCAGTCTTCCGCCGGGCCGAGGAGCTGGGGGCTGGGGCGGGGACGTCCGGCGCGCCCGTGGGTCTGGCCGAGCTCCTGCGGGCCCTGCTGGAAATGCCGGCTCCCCCCTGGGGCGAGCTGGCCGCCGAGATGGGCCTGGACGGCCGGCTCCGGTCGCTGGTGCACGACGACGGGGGTGCGCAATGACCAGTGCTCCCTACAGCGGCGCCGTCGGCCTGGTCCTGATGCTCGCCCTGGGTGAGGCCGCTGTCGGCGGTGCCGACGAGGTCGAGCCGGTGCACGTCCTACTCGGGATCTGCAAGGCGTGCGAGCTGCCGCCGGCCGACGCCGGGCTCGACGGTGAGGTGCGGGAGCTCAGGGCCGCCTTCGAGCGGGCCGGACTGGACACCGCGGCCTTCCGCCGCCGGCTGCGCGCCCGGGTCGCGCGGCCTGACCGGGTCGCGCGGGGCGACGGCGTGCCGCCCGGGAGCGCCGTCGCACGCGAACTGTTCACCCGGGCGACGGAACTGGCCGCTGCACAGCACCGCGACGTGGCGGGGTTGTCCCACCTCCTGACCGCCGTGCTGGAAACCCCTTCCCCGCCGTGGGTGGCGCTCGCCGCCGAGATGGGAGTCCCCGATCTGCGCGGCGCGCTGCTGCCACGGCAGCCGCAGCCGGGCGAGCGGCCGCAGTCGGGGGGCGAGCAGTTGGGCGACCGTTCCGCCCGCGTGTCCTTCACGGTGCTCCAGGGCCCGCTCCAAGGCCGGACGTTCGAGTTCCCCGAACGCACGACGTGCGTCGTCGGACGGGCGGACGACTGCACACTGCAGTTCCCCGAGGACGAGGAGTACTCGGGGCTCTCCCGGCACCACTGCCTGCTCGACATCAATCCGCCCGACGTGCGGGTGCGGGACCTCGGCAGCTTCAACGGCACCTACGTCAACGGCGACAAGATCGGCCGACAGGACGCAAGACGACCGCTGCAGGGGGCGGAGCCGATCCCGTCATCGGAACGGGAGCTGACGGACGGCGACGAGATACGGCTGGGCGGCGTGCGACTGCGGGTCGGCATCCGCGTCCCCGTCCGCTGCGCCACGTGCGGCAGGACCCCCGAGGCCGAGGAGGAGGGCGCGGCGGACGCGGCGGGCCACCGGGACGCGTACCGGTGCCATCTGTGCCGTACGACGGAACCGCCGTCCACCGTCGGCGCCCTTCCGCAACAGCACCCGGAGCGGACGTGCGCGGCGTGCGGCGGCCGGCTCGGCGCCGAGCGCACCCTCCAGCCCCTCGCCGAGGAGTTCTGCGCGGCGTGCAAGGGCGATCCGGAGCGGGTCATGCAACGGCTCCTGCAGGTGGCCGAGGATGGCACCAAGAACCTGTACCTGTTCGGCGGCTACACGATCCAGCGGCGGTTGGGGCAGGGCGGCATGGGCGCGGTGTACCTCGCCCGGGACCACCAGACGGACGAGCTGTGCGCGCTCAAGGTGATGCTGCCGCAGGCCGCGGGGAGCGAGACGGCCAAGGCGCGGTTCCTGCGCGAGATGTCGACGGTCGAGATGCTGCGCCACCCGCATCTGGTACGCCTGCACGACCACGGCTGCTGGAACGGGATCTTCTTCTTCGTCATGGACTACTGCGACGGAGGCGACGTCGCCGGGCTGGTCCACCGACGAGGCGGCCGGCTGCCGGACTACCAGGCGCTGGGCATCACGCTTCAAGTGCTGGACGGCCTGGAACACGCGCACCAGGCGGACGCCCGGGTCTACGACGCCGAGGGCCGCCCGCTCGCGGTCCGCGGGCTCGTCCACCGGGACCTGAGCCCGCGCAACATCTTTCTGCACGGCGGCATGGCCAAGGTCGGCGACTTCGGGCTGGCCAAGGCGTTCGACGCAGCGGGCCTGAGCGGGCTGACGCGCACCGGCACCAGCGCGGGCAGTCCGTCGTACGTCTCCAGGCAGCAGGTGCTCCAGTTCAAGCGAGCACGGCCCGAGGTCGACGTCTGGGCCGCTGCTGCTTGCCTGTACTACATGCTCACCGGCTCGGCTCCGCGTGACTTCCCGCCACACGTCGATCGATGGCGGGTGGTCCTGGACAGTCCCGCCCTGCCGATCCGCCACCGGAACCCCGAGATACCGGAGCGCCTCGCGAAGGTGATCGACCACGCCCTCACCGAACACCCGCGCATCGGCTTCAGCACCGCGGCAGAGTTCCGCCAGGCGCTGCTGGAGGCCCGGGAATGAGAGCGGATCCGCCGGGACCCCTCCCGGACGCCGGTGTCTAGCATCGGCACTCATCAAGGGCGAGCGAGTACGGTCGAGTGCGAGGAGGCAGCGTGACGGCGCGTTCGGCGAGCAAGGTCAGCCTTCTGCCACGGGAGATCGGCAGCCTCAGCCGCACCGATCCCGCGGCCCTGCCGGGCACGCTCTTCGTGCTCGGGTCGAACGGCGGCATGAGAGTGACGCCGGACGCGGGTTTCACGCTGCTGTTCGGGCGCAACGAGCCCGAGGTACACGTCAGCGTCGGTACGGACGACACGCGCGTCAGCCGACGGCAGGGACTGATCTTCCGGGAGTCCTCCCGCTGGGTGCTGCACAACATCGGCAGGCTGCCCGTCCTCCTGCCCGGATCGCGGCTGGTACTCGGCGGTGACCAGGCGCACCTGCCGTCCGGGTATACGCCCTTGTTCGTGGTCTCCGCGCGGCACAAGCACCTCCTGGAGGTCCGGGTCACCGCCCCGGGGCGGTCGCCCGACCTGCGGGCCGAGCAGGGTCTGTACGAGGAGGAGACACGCGGCGAGGTGCGGGAGCTGAGCGGCGAGGAGAAGCTGGTGCTGGTCTGCCTCGCGCAGCGCTACCTGCGCCACGAGCACTGCCCGCAGCCGTTGACGTGGGCTCAGGTGGCCTTCGAACTGAGCGAGTTGCGGCCACAGGAGCGGTGGACCGGCAAGCGCGCCGCCCACATCGTCGCCAACGTGCGCAAGCAGCTGAGCAAGAAGTACGGCGTCCGCGGGCTCATGGAGGATGAGGTCCCGCAGCCGGTCGGGAACACCCTCAACCACAACCTCATCACCGACCTGCTGATCACCACGACGATCGTCAAGTCGGACCTGGACCTGCTGCGGGCACGAAAGACCGCCCCGTGACTTCTTCCCTCAGCGCCCGGGCGGCGCCGGTGCTGTCGTCCACCCAACATGCCTACAGGTCAGTGACATACGAAGCCGAACAACCCAGTGACATCACAGCCGAACCTCACACCTAGCGTTCGGCCAGGAGGTCCGGGGTGCGCTGGAGGCGGCAGTCAAGGATGTGGACGCCGTCGCGGAAGGGCTCGAGCCCGAGGCGTGCCCAGACGCCGCCGAGCTTGGCGGCGGCCTGGCGGTGCTGCTCTTCGGTCAGTTCGCGGCCGTCGGCGGATCCGGACTCGCAGACGACCGCGACGCAGCCCTGCGACAGGCGGCGGATAGCCGCTCCCGCCAGGACCGGGCCCAAGCCCAGACCGCGCCACGCGGGCTGCAGGATAACCCGGTCCATGACCAGGAGGTCACCGACCAGGTGGGCGAGCGCGGCTTCGAAAGCGGGCTCCCACTCCCCCGAGCCGGCGTCCAGCAACGTCTCCCCGATGCGGACGACGTCCCCGGTGTAGGAGTCCATCGCCTGGAAGGGATCGTCGGGGCCGAACATCCGAACCCGCACGAACGACATCCTGCCCACGTCGACGTCCTGGACCGCGTCCAGTGTTGCCTGGTCCACATCGCGGTACGCTGCCATGTCCTCGGCCAGACTGTCCGCGTCGATCCGGGCCTCAACGGTCCAGGCCTCCAGCCTGTCGGTCGAACTCGTACGCCATGACGGGGTGTTCGTGACGATAGACGAGACTGATCAGCGACGGGTCGGCAGGAAGCCGCGCGATTATCGGGGAGCAAGGTGGTCCCCCGGCCACCGTAGTGACCAGCGCCCTTTCCACGCCGGACAACAGCAATGTCCCACCCTTGCAGGTCCCTGGCGAGCGCGCCGAACTATAGGGGCGAGCATGGCAATTACCCCTCGTTTCGGACATCACGCAGGGGGCTGAACTTGGCCAGCTGGGGCGGGTGCACGGGTGCGCGCATGTGACTGAGCAGCTCAGGTGGCACCGCTAGCCAAGTACGGTGCGCAGTCCGCTGCTGCGCTGTCGACCGAGCCGTTTTGCCGGGCGGGATCATCCGCCGAGCGCGGTTGGGACGAGGCCGGACGGCAGCTGGCGCACTGCCGCTGCCACGGCCTCCTGCGCTGTGGCGAATTGGCCAAGGTCCTGGCTGATGAGGCCCCTGCCCACTCCGTACGTGCCGTCGCTGTTGGCACTCAGGCATGGTCCGACGACGGTCAGGTCCGGGCGGGTGGTGGTCGAGAAGCGCAGTGCCCAGTGGCTCGTGAATGGGTAGAGGGCGCGCAGCGCCGGCTCGGCGTGCGCCGCCTCGATCAGGTTGTGATACGTCTCCCGCCAGGCGTATTCCAGTTCGGCCGCCTCCTGGCGCTTGCCCTGCCATTCGGATTCCGTCAAGCGCGCGGGATCTTTGTCGGGCACCTCGAACCGGCCGGTCAGCTGCACGAAGGGTGCCGCCTGTCGGATGTCGTCCAGGGTCGCCCCGTCGTACCACGCTCGGGCGGCCCTGGCGACCTCCGCCAGGTCGTCCGTCCTGCCGTCGATGAGGGGCATGCTCTGGAACGGTTCCTCGCCGCGGATCGACCACCGCCGTTCGTGCGACCAGGCGCTGATCGCCAGCGGCTCGCGGTGCGGCAGGCCGCGACGTCGGGGTACAGGGCGAAGGGTAGGCACGGCTCGTGATTGTGCCCGAGTCGCCGATTCCCCAGGGCAGGCGAATGGCGCGCCAGAGGCCTGTGCGACTCCATTCAAGGTGCTGATAGCACCCGGTCAAGGCCGTGCAGGACCCGCCCGCGGTGCCAGCTGAGGTGCTTCAGGTGCCAACTGAAGTACACAGTCTCAGCTGAGCCGAAGCTCAGGAGTTGTCACCGGCAGAGCCGGATGAGTTGGCAAATGGGACCAGTCGAAGCAGCCTGGCTGTCACAAACGAGGCACACGGCTTGTCACAAGCGCCTATTCGGCAGCCTTTCTGTCACCAGAAACGAAGATCAGGAACCCCCGCTCTCTGAGGCGATTCCATAAGGTCATGGCCAGTACACACGCTGGGAAAGGGGAGTAGAACGCGCTGACACCGGGGCCGCGTGGTCGCATCGGTGCAGAGGGGACGACCTCTTCCTACCGACGGACGTCGACGCCGGCGGGCCCGGTCTCGATCTGCGTGACGGCTGGACGAAGCGGTGAAGAGCACCTTGCTGTGCGAGCCCTGCGCTCAGAGCGGGTCGTTCGGCGGCAGCAGCCGGCGCAGGGCCGCCGCCTCCAGCATGACCTCTTGGGCCCGGTCGGTACGGCCCATGTCATGGAGCACAAGACCGATCCTCCCCAGTGACGAAGCGAGGCGGGCCAGGTAGATGCCGGGGTCGGCGTGGGCGAGCCCGCGGTGGATTTCTCCGGCCTCCTCTATGGGGGACAGGGCGGACTCGTAGCGGTTCAGCGCGTACAGCACCGAACCTTGCGCGTTCAATGCCTGGGCGAGCCTGGGCAGGAGGAAGGCGTCGTCCCGGGTCAGCCGTCGGTACAGCTCGACAGCCTCCGCGATCGGTTGGACGGCCTGCTCGGGCCGGCCGTCGGAGAAATGGTGTTGCGCCAGGTTGAACAACGCCACGGCGAGGACAGGCAGGTTCGTGGCCGGGTTCTCCTGCACCAGCCGACGGTGGACGGTGACGGCGGTCTCCAGGACCAGTACGGCATCGACGGGGCCTGACCCCCGGTTCGGTGAAGGCCGTGCAGTCGCCGGTGGGACTGGGGATCGGGGCGGGTGGGCCGGGCGGGGTGGAGGCTGCTGGAGGGCCTGGTCCCGGATCTCGGTGGCTTCCTGGGCGGCGGCCCGGGCCTCGTCCGACCGGCCGAGGCCCCCGAGTACGCTTGCCAGGTCGTCCAAAGCCTCGGCCAGGGGGAGTCGGTGTCCTGCCAGGTTGTTCTCTGCTGGCGTGCGCCGTACGGCCACTGCCTGCCGTAGGTCGTTCTCCGCCTCCGCGAGCCGCCCCAGGCGCCGCATGAGACGCCCGCGGCCAGCCAGGTTCCGGGCCAGAGCCGGGAAGTGGGCCAACGGATCGTGCTTCGCCAGCGTCCAGGCGACGGCGACCGCCTCCGTCACGGCCTCGACCGCCTGCTCCCTGCGATCCGTCTCGTACCGTCGCAGGCTGAGCAGACGCAGAGCGTCAGCGAGCCCAGCAAAATGGGGAAAAGAGTTGCTCATCTCGCGCCGGTGGATGGCGACCGCTTCTTCCGTGGCGCTCAGCGCGTCCTCCCGACGGCCCTGGGCCGAGAGCTCGCTGCCGAGCCTGGCCAGGACGTCCGCCAGGTCGAGCAGATGAGTGGAGGGGTTCCGCTCCACCAGAGGGCGCAGCACGGTCGCCGCCTGTTCGAAGGCGTTTGCCGCCTCAACGTGTTTGTCCAAGTGAGACAGCGTGATGCCGAAATCGCGCAGCGAACGGGCGAAGTCGGTCAGATGGGCGGCCGGGGCGGACCGGGCGAGTTCCCGGTGGATGGCCATCGCGTCCATGGTCGGTTGTGCCGCTTCCCAGTACCGTCCGAGCAGACGCAGCCGGGCGCCTCGGGCACTCAGTCCCTTCGCCAGCCGGGGCAACGCGGTATCGGGGTCGGTCCGCTGAAGGAGCCGAAGGCTGGCCACGGCCTCCTCGGTAAGCTCCAGCGCCAGCTCCGGACGGCCGAGTGCCTCGGCCAGATCGCCCGCGGTCAGGAAGGATGCGGCAGTGGTGGGCAGATAGGTTGCCGGGTCGGACCGGATGAGTGCCTTGCCCACTTCGCAGGCCTCCACGGCGAAACGAAACGCTTCCATGAGCAGGCCGGCGTCGGCCGCTGCTCGGCTGAGCCGGTTCAGAGCGGTGGCCAGCTCCGGCATGACCGCAGCGTCCGCCTCGGCCATCCGACGCCGTCCGACCTCCACCGCCTCACCGAGGTTCATGGCTGCGTCGGCATGCCGTCCGGCGTAGGTCAGGCGCAGGCCCAGTCTGTTCAGCAGCTCCATCCGCCGGAGGGGGTCGGTGACCGCGGCCAGGCGATGCCGGGTGACTCGCTCGCACGTCGCCGCGGCTCCGACGTCCAGATCGGCGTGCCGGTCCTGCCCCGTCCAGCTGCGCACCGTGTCGTCCACCGCCTCCAGCATCGCCAGATCGACGTCCTCGATGCCGGCCAGCTGCACCAGCGCGGAACTGCCGGCGGCAACGCCCAGATCGGGGTCGCGGCGCAACGCCGGGTAGAGATGCCGGTGACCGACATGCGGCCACCGGTCGGCAGCTGCGGCGAGAAACGTGACAGCACGTGCGGTCCACGGCGGCACGGAGCCGTCCGGACCTCGGGCCAGCAGGGTGGTGCATCCGTCGGCGGCCCAGTCGTCCGTGGGATAGCCCGTGACCGGGCTGCCGGGCAGGGTGAGTGCCAGGAAGTCCTCGGCGAGCCGGTCGGGCAGCAGTGGCTGGAGTACCCCGGCACGTGCCGGGTCGGTGGGCGGGTAGCACACGGCGTGATCGGCGAGGAGAACCTCCGGCGGGGTTCCGGGGAGCAGCGCCGACAGCAGCGCCTCGGCAAGCGCACGACTGGTCAGCCCGGTGAGGGAGGCGGTGAACACCATACGTGCCATCACCTCGGCGGGTGTGCGGTACGCGAGTCCCTCGCCGGAACCCTCGTACAGCTGCTGCCAGTTCTCGTGCTCGCGGTCCAGCAGATACGTAGTCAGATCGACCATGGCGGCAGGCGGCCGGCGGCCGTGGACCGCAGCGTCCACCGCGACCAGGGCAGCCATCAGCACAGCAAGGGTCAGTCCGAAGTCCGGGTGATCCAGCGGCCCTGGCGGCGCGATCGTCTCGGGACGGGTGGCCCTCGGGTGGCTGCGCGCGAAACTGTCCCGGGCGACGCGGAACAACTGCTCCCGGTCCGGGCCGTTGTCGGGCAGGGGCGACAGATACTGGTCGGACGTGTCGACGTTCTCACGGAGCCGGTTGAGCCGACCGCGGACGGCTGGCCAACCGCCCGCCGAGCGTGCCAGCAGCAGAACCCGGGCGGGTACCCCCTGCCGCAGTAGCCGGTTGTGGAACAGCCAGCTCAGATGGGAGACGGGCCACCGATCGGCGTAGTCGACCAGGAGCAGTGTCCCTGCACACTCGTCCAGGCGCAGATCCTGGCTGTCCGCTACCGGCGGATGGGTTTCCGTACCATGGACCGCATCGACCACCTTCCACCCGGTCTCCTGGGAAGCGGCCGCGAGTTGCGCCGCGAGCCGCGTCTTTCCCTGACCACCTTCCCCGTGGAGCCAGCGCACCGCGAGGCTTCCCTCCGCATCACGCCAGTCCACAAGCGACTGAAGCTCCGTCTCGCGGCCGACGAACTCGACGACCTCGGCGCGAGCGTCGAGCATCCGGCTGGGCTGCGCCCGCAGCCACCCAGTGTCCAGACCGATGACCTGCCGGTGCTCGAACAGCAGATACACCGGGGTGCCGTCACCGAAGACATGGATGTCGGCTCCCATCGCACCGTAGGCGTAGCCAGCCTCGGCCCGTACCTCCTGGAGCCGCTCCGGCACCTGCCCTCCACCGGCCTGGGGCATCACTGCTGTCGGCCGTCCTCACCGGTGGAACCGGGCGCGCTCGGAAGTCGGTGGTGATAGTGGATGACGTTTCCGCCCTGTACCCCGTACACCGTCCCCTGATCACGCGCGATATTGGTCTGCACCCACTGCTTGCCGCCTTCGGGAAGCTCCCGCCGGATCGTCTCGACCAGGTTGCGCAGATCGGCCTCCGCGTCGGGGTGCTCGCTCAGCAACTGGGCGAAAACCAACTGCCACTGTCCCGACAGAAGTCGCCTGGCCTGATCGGGGTCGTCCGCCTGTTGGATCAGCAGTGCGTGATGGTCTAACTGCGCCTCCAAGGCGGCGTTCTGGTCACCGTTCCAGCGCCGGTACAGCCGCACCGCGCCGCCACGAGCCCCCTGCCAGACATCGGTGGCCATGGCTGCCACCAGGGCCCCCGCACCGCTGGCCGCCAACGTCGTCATCACTTCCGGCAGCATCGCTGTCCCCCTCTTGAAGCGCCTGTGTTATGACAAGTCTCGGGCCACCACACCCAGCGAGCAAGGACACCCCGGCTGATCACCGCCACCACCGTAGCTATCGGCCCACAGAGGTCCAGAAATACCGGACTGTCGGCGGCAATTGGACGACATGCCGACGCCACTGACACTTTTGTCCTGTCGCGGTGCAGCTGGTACATAGGGACTCGTTGACCTGCATTAATGCCAGGTAGTTCGAGACTGCCGATGGCTGCCGATCTCAAACGGCCTGGCTTTCGCGGCAGTCCCGCTCGCGGTGGAGACGGAAGTCCTGGCGATCGTCGGCCCCGTGACGACATTTGTACAAGACCGAGGGCCGGCAGCCCAGGCATCCTCCCGTGTATGGGTATCTACGACGGTAAGCATGTGCACGGGATGCACGTGGTCCACGACGGCCCGCGGGAGGCGCCTCCGCTAGTGCTCATCCACGGATCGGGGGCCTCGGGCAGCTCCTGGGGCCCGGTAGTGCCGGCACTGGCCAGCCGGTATCACGTCATCCGGATCGACCTCCCGGGCCACGGTCAGTCCCCGCCCGCGCGTTCGTACGACGTGCCTGAGCAGGCAGCCAGCCTGGCCGCGGCGCTCGATGAGCTCGGCCTTCGTCCGGTCACCGTGGCCGGGCACTCCAGCGGCGGATACATCGCCACCGCCCTCGCCGAACAGCGCCCGGACCTGGTGGTTTCGCTCGCACTGATCAGCAGTGGCCCGAGTCCCGACGCGCTCCTTCCGCAGCCCGTCCTCCTTCGGGTCCTGATCGGCCCGCCGCTCGGCCCGCTTCTATGGAGAGTCCGTTCCGACGCGATGCTCCGCCGGGGGGTGACCGCGGTGTGCAACCGCCCGGTCGACGTCCCGGACGATCTGGTCGCCGACGTACGGGGCATTGGCTACCGCACGTTCAGGACGGTGCTGCGCCAAAACGGCGCGTACATCGCCGAGAGGAGCGTACCCGCGCGCCTGACCGCACTCGACGTCCCGGTTCTGGTGATCTTCGGCGCTGCCGACCCCCGCTGGGATCCGTCTTCGGCGCACCACTACGACACGGTGCCGAACGCGCGAGTCGAGCAGCTGCCCGACGTCGGGCACTTCCCCATGCTCGAAGCGCCGGAGGCGACCGGTGAGTTGCTGCTGCGCTTCGCAGCGACGGGCCGCTGACACCCATCGCCTAGCCTGGTGCTGTGAAGTCCACCGAATCACCACCTGACTGGGCGTCGGTGGAGGTCGCCGTGCCCCGGCAGCCGGGCCCGCTGCCGGGGGTCAGCATGGCTGGGTTCCGCCAACGGGCTCCGGCGCGCGTGGATATCGCCATGGTGGCGCACCCCTCGGTCACTCTGTTCGTGGACCTGAGCGACGGAGACAGCCTTGTCTACGACGCCCACGGCCGGCGCGAATGCGGCAGCACGGTCGTTGGACTGGTACCGGGCGACCTTCGGCTCGGAGGCCGGACGGCCGGGGGGATCGAGTGCCTCCAGATCCGGTTGTCGCCGGCCCTGGCGGTTGCGGTGCTCGGCGCATCGACCGACCTCAGCGGGACGGTGGTCTCCCTGGAGGATGTCTGGGGCCGCGACGCCGGGCGAGCCGAGGAAAGGCTGCGGGCCGCCGCGTCGTGGGACGAGCGGTTCGCGATCGCAGTGGATGCCCTTGGCCGACGGATGAGCGCCCGCCCGTCGCTTGATCCAGAGGTGGCCGCTGCCTGGTGGCTGATGCTCACCAGCCGGGGACGGGTGCGCGTCGACAGCCTGGCGAACGAGGTGGGATGGAGCCGTAAGCGCCTGTGGTCCCGCTTCCGGTCCCAGATCGGCCTCACCCCCAAGCACGCCGCCCGGCTGGTGCGCTTCGACCACGCCGCCCATCTCCTCGCGGCGGGTAACGCCGCCGCCCAGGTGGCGGCCGCAAGCGGCTACGTCGACCAGGCCCACCTCCACCGCGAGGTCAAAGCGTTCACCGGGGTGACACCCACCGCCGTAGCCGCTGCGCCATGGCTCGCCATCGATGACGTCGCGTGGCCGTCGACCTCGTTCGCGGCGACCTGACACCGTAGACGTCTCCGATCCGTCAGGTTCCGGCGAAGTGAGCTGAGTCCCACGAGGAGACGAGGCATCGTCTCTCAGCACGTGCCCGTATGAGAAGCGGACAGCACAAACGAGAACGGGTGGGAACGCGACAGGTTCAACGCGACAGGACAGCAGCCATGAGCCCCTGACCGGGTGTCGTACGGCAAGTCGATGACAAATCGCTTGGACAACGACATCTGTAATCGGAACCTACAATGTAGGTTCCGATTTGGCTTGCCGTCTGGCGCTGTGCTGACCTGCGGCTTTGGTGCTTGTCCAGGTGACTTGTCAGCGCCTTCGTCCAGCGAACGTGTCGGATTCTTCAGCGGAGACGGCCCGTTCGGGCGGTGCACAGACCCATCTGATGGTGGCCATGAGAGAGAATGCTGCGCATGACGACTTGAAGAGCACCGACTGGGCGGCAGCGCTGGGTCAAGGTCGCGACCTGGGACACGGTCAGGCACGGCGATCGCCGAATCTGCGCTGCCTGCGGGACACCCGTCCGCTCCTACCAGTTCCGTCTCTATGAGCCTGTGTCCTCGATGTTCGAGCGGTGCATCGGCTTGGCATGGTGTTCCGGGTGCCGGACCTACTCGGGTGCGATGGTCCAGATTCCCCGAACGCGTGTCCTCGTCGACGCGCTGGGATCCCTGCCTGCGGACGAGTGTGTTCGACTGCGCCGCAGCGAGGCGAAACTGATCGACTATCTCGATCGCCAAGGCGACCGGTGGTCGTGACCCACATCCAGAGGGTGACCGGTGACTTGATTCGCTGTTCAGGACCAGCGGACGCGTCCGGAAGTCTGCTCTTGGAGGTAGGTCGCCGTCCCGTTGAAGCGGTGCATCCGTAGGATGGCGTCATGACTGCCGATGTCCCGCTCACCCGAGAGTCGTTCCGGCGGCTCCAGCCGATCAACGTGCCCAGCCCGGTCTCTCAGTTGCCGGATCGTGTCTGGACTGACGAGGACTGGGACCGGATCCGGCAGGGTTATCGAGCCCGGGACATGGATGAGAAGTGGAACGTCTTCGCTGAAGGCGCTGTCCTGTTCATGCATCGGAGTTGGTCCGGTCACGGTGTCTATCAAGCGACCTTTGCCCCCGTGGCTGGCGGCGGGAGGAGGATCGCCTCTGCTGTGGTGGAGGCCGATGGTGAGCGCTATCGGGGCATGGGCGACGAGTATGACTGCCTGATGATGGAGCTGATCATCAGCGCCATCGTCCTTGGAGAGCCCGCCGCCGACCTCCGGGCCGGTTTCATGGAGTTGACTGCCCGGTCTTCGGGAAAGGGCGATCTTCCCTCGGGCGTGGTGGAACACAGTGTTCTTGGGTTGCGCTCGGGATCGTAGGCGTTCTGGAGCGCTTTCCACCCTTCTTGGCGTGGTTTTGTCCAGAAGGGGCTGTCGGCTTGCTCAGGCCCATCCGGCCCGTTCGATGCGTAGTACCAGCCCGAATAGTGCTTCGGGAAACACCCGCTGAACAGCCCCGCAGCGCCCCGGACCAGAACACCACCACCGACTCTCACTACCACCGACCCCACCCGAGATGTCGCACCTGCCAGAGCACGGTGCTGTCCGCTTCCGGCGGGATGGGGTCCTCAGTCTTCGAGGTCAACCGCCAGAAAGAGTCGTGTTCCTGGAGCATCAGGACTCGCTGTCCGTCGTGTGCCCAGGCTGCGGTGATCCCTCCGACAAGGTGGTAGAAGGCCAGCGACCGTCCGGCGAGGAACTGCAGGACCTGTGTTTCTTCGGGCATGGCCGTCTGCGCGGTCCGGGCGCGCAGGGCAGTGGTCGCGCCGCTGCGGGCGTCCTTGCGGCGTCCTCATCGCAGCCATCAACGAATGGTCGTGACCGGGGCCTTCAGGACTCATAGGGACCGCCCCGGAAGTACATACTCCTGTGCTCTCGCGGGCGGTCACCGCGCCCGTGCGTGACATCGGAGCGGTCGGCAGGTGCCGTCCGTTTGGCCAGCTCCCGCAGTGTCTCCAGGCCGGCCAGCACCTCCGAGCGATTGTCCGACCTCTTCATCCACGCCGGCAGCCGAGCGAACATCGCCCTCGTCGGCCGTACGCCGCCACGCTCTCGCAATTGCGCACCGACGTAGGCGGACAGCTCGGCGACGTGCTCCTCGTTGTAGGCCCACAAGATCTGACCGACGCAACGGGTCTGCAGCCACAGAGGCCGCTGGAAAAACGGATCCTCACTACCACCCAGCACCGCGCCGACCAGCCCAGCCCCCCGCACCTCAGGGTTCCAGTCGGCGACGGCACCGCACCCTCCACAAGCCAGACGACGCGGCTGGAACAAGAGCTCGCTGAAGTACCTGAAATCAGAAATGCCTGGCCGGGGAATCACGAGAGCGCGGCCTCCGCATCGCGGACAGACCACAAGTATCTGACCAGCGAACCGAGCCAACGGAACCCCTAGGTCATAGTGACGAGCGAGATCAGTACGCGGCTCGGAATCCATGACGGACACCATCGCAGGTTCGCGACACGACACGCGACCGGGTTCCCGAACATGCCCCACCGCTTGCTACCAGCCACTTTCGATACACGACCTAAAGCGTGTTGCAGAAGGCTGTATTCGGGCAGGCCAGAGCGGGTTTGCGGCGG
>NZ_NBCN01000045.1:0-30869 GCF_002099185.1 Streptomyces sp. CB03238
TTTCCGGTTCGGATTCAGTTCCCGGTGGCCGTTGGAGGGCCTTTGCCTTTCGGCTGGTCCGACTTTATCAGAATCATTTCCGCCGAGCTAATCGACGTTCGTGATTCGGATGAGGAATCGGATTGGCTCCGTGGAAATCAATTCCGACCGGAGCGAGAGAGACTCTAACGTTCGCGCTCGAACTTGTCCAGTCCGGGGCAACCGTTCAAATCTACCTCCCCACGTCAGCCGTGTCAACGGCTTTGGTGGGCGAAGAGGAGACTAGCAGGTCAGGTGGGTCGTACGCACATCAGGCGGCGGTGGGCAGCTCGGCGCTGCGGTCGGGGGACTCGACGTCGCCGGTTTCGCCGGCTCTGGCCGCGCGGCCACCGAGGACGTACACGTACGCAAGAAATGCCAGCTCAGCCGCGATGCCGATGCTGATGCGGGCCCAGGTCGGGAGGCCTGAGGGGGTGACGAAACCCTCGATCACGCCCGAGACGAAGAGGACCAGGGCCAGGCCGAGCGCCATGCCAAGGGCAGCGCGGCCCTGCTGGGCCAGTGCTGTCCTGCGGGACAAAGGGCCGGGGTCGATGAGGGTCCAGCCGAGGCGGAGACCGGTGCCGGCGGCGACGAAGACGGCGGTGAGTTCGAGGAGGCCGTGCGGGAGGACGAGTCCCAGGAAGGTGTCGAGGCGGCCCGCCGAGGACATCAGGCCGATGCCGACACCCAGGTTGAGCATGTTGAGGAAGAGGATCCACAGCACGGGGACGCAGAGGAACGCGCCGAGGACCAGGCACATGGCCGCTGCTTGCGCGTTGTTCGTCCAGACCTGGGCGGCGAAGGAGGCGGCCGGGTGGCTGGAGTAGTACGTCTCGTACTCCCCGCCGGGGCGGGTCATCTGTCGGAGTTCCTCGGGGGCCGCGATGGACGCCTGCACCTCGGGATGGGTGCCGATCCACCAGCCGATGACGGCGGCCAGGAGCGTGGACAGGACTGCCGTCGGGATCCACCAGTGCCGTGAGCGATAGACGGCCGCGGGGAACCCGGCGGTCAGGAAGCGGACGGCGTCGCGCCATGAGGCGCGGCGGGTGCCTGTGACCGTGGCGCGTGCGCGGGCCACCAGCTGGGTGAGCCGGGCGGTGAGCATGGGGTCCGGGGCACTGGACTGGATCAGGGAGAGATGGGTGGCGGTGCGCTGGTAGAGAGCGACCAGCTCGTCGGCCTCGGCCCCGGTGAGGTGGCTGCCCCGGCGCAGTAGGTGGTCCAGACGGTCCCATTCGGCGCGGTGGGCGGTGACGTAGACGTCGAGGTCCATGATCGGCTGCTGCTCCAGGCACTGGTGCGTACGGTTCGTACTACTGCGGCGCGCTGGTGGTCAGCTTGGCAGACTGGCGTTCAAAGGGGTTGGGGAAGGTCGAAGAAGGGTGGGCGCTGTGAGCGGGGTTGTGACGGGGGACGCGGTCGTACTCGGCTTGCAGCCGGCGAGGCTGCCCAGCCGGGCGCTGGCCCTTGCCATCGACCTCGTCGTGGTCTGGGCCGCGTACCTCTTGATATCCGTCGGCCTGGCGATAGCCACCGCCTCCTTGGACGAAGCAGCCGTCATGGCGGTGTCCATCGCGACCTTTGTGCTCGTGCTGGTGGGCGGGCCCATAGCGGTGGAGACGCTCAGCCACGGGCGTTCGCTCGGGAAGCTGGCGTGCGGGTTGCGGGTGGTGCGGGACGACGGGGGGCCGATCCGGTTCCGGCACGCGTTGGTGCGTGGGGCGATGGGGGTCGTCGAGATCCTGATGACGTTCGGCGCCGTGGCATGCATCGCGTCCCTGGTGTCGGCTCGGGGGCGGCGAATCGGTGATGTCTTCGCCGGGACGCTTGTCGTACGCGAGCGGGTTCCGGCGGCTCGGGCGATGGCTGTTCCGCCTCCGCCGCCCTGGCTCGTCGGGCGGTTCGCGCAGCTGGATCTGTCGGCGGTGCCGGACGACCTGTGGTTGGCGATACGCCAGTACCTGACGCGGATGCGGCAGCTCGACGCCACGGTGGGGCGCGCGCTGGCGGAGCGGCTGGCCGACGAGCTGGTGGCCCGGACGGGTACGCCTGCGCCGCCGGGGGTGCCCGCGGCGGAGTTTCTGGCCGCGGTGGTGAACGAGCGGCAGGCGCGGGATGCCCGGCGGGCGTTCGCACCGGCGGGCGGTGCGGCAGGGGTGGCGGGTGCGGCTGCGGTGGGGGGTGCGCCCTGGGTGTCGGGGGGTGCGGCGTCGGCGGGCGGTGCGGCTGCGTTCGGGGGTGCGCCCTGGGTGGCGGGGGGCCGGGCGTCGGTGGGTGCCGGTTCTCCGGTGGCGGCGGTTGGTGGGGTCGCCGGTGGCGGTGGGGCTGGTCGGCCGGAAAGTGAAGGCAGTCGGGCCACGCCGCCTGCTACGGGGTTCGCTCCACCCGCGTAGGCCTCAGGGCCTCAGAGCCTCAAGGCCTCAGGGCCTCAGGGCCTCAGGGGAAGACCGACGGTGGGGTCTCGAGGTCCTCGAGCTCGATGCCGGGGGCGGCGAGGACCACGTCGCCGGCGATGTGGACCGTGTGCTGTTCGCCCGTGTCGAGGGCGTTGACCTGGTATTCGTCCACGGTCAGGGGGCCGTTGTCAGTGGTGTGCGCTTCACTTCTGATCAGGGCCCACGACTGGTCGACGGTGAGGGGTGCGAGTACCGGGTCCGTGAAGGCGACGAGGCGGACTCGGGTGGGAGGAGAACCGGGGGTGAGGCGGAGCAGACGGGATGTCGCGACGAGGAACGCCGGGGACGTGCCGGTGAAGGCGTGGGCGCGCACATTGCCTTCCGTGGCGTGTGTACCGGTGGGGTCGGTACGGACCCAGGTGACGCCGTCGAGGGCGGCGCCACGGACCTGCCAGCTCGCGGCGTGCAGTTCGAGACGGATGGGGCGGCCGAGGTCGTCGAGGGTGAGGTCGACGGAGCCCGCGTGATCGCCGGAGGGGGTGGTGATCTGGGAGACGTAGCGCCAGCCGGAGGGGCCGGGTGCACAGTTGAAGTGCTCTTCACCGAGGGGGGTGTGATCGTGCGGATCATGGAGCGAATAACGGCCGCGGGGCATGGGTCCTCGGGTCCTCGGGATCGGCGGTAGGGGGACGCCCGGTACGGGGCAGGCCCCCGGCACGGGGGTGCGGGGGCCTGCCTGGTGCCTGCTGCCGTTCACCGGCTGCTGCGGACGTGCGTCAGTGCACGGGCGCCGTCAGTA
This sequence comes from Streptomyces sp. CB03238, assembly GCF_002099185.1. Lineage (NCBI taxonomy): Bacteria > Bacillati > Actinomycetota > Actinomycetes > Kitasatosporales > Streptomycetaceae > Streptomyces > Streptomyces sp. CB03238. The sequence continues at coordinate 3,220 of NZ_NBCN01000045.1, forward strand.
GCGGTAGTGGTCGGGCTTGTAGGGGCCTTCGACCTGGACGCCGATGTAGGCGGCCTGCTCGGGGCGGAGCGTCGTGAGCTTCACGCCGAGCGCGTCCAGGTGCAGGCGGGCGACCTTCTCGTCGAGGTGCTTGGGCAGCACGTAGACGTCGGTCGGGTACTCCTCGGGCTTGGTGAACAGCTCGATCTGGGCCAGCGTCTGGTCCGCGAAGCTGTTGGACATCACGAACGACGGGTGACCGGTGGCGTTGCCCAGGTTCAGCAGGCGGCCCTCCGACAGCACGATGATCTTCTTGCCGTCGGGGAACGTCCAGGTGTGGACCTGCGGCTTGACCTCGTCCTTGACGATGCCCGGGATCTGGGCCAGGCCAGCCATGTCGATCTCGTTGTCGAAGTGGCCGATGTTCCCGACGATCGCCTGGTGCTTCATCTTGGCCATGTCCGCGGCCATGATGATGTCCTTGTTGCCGGTGGTGGTGATGAAGATGTCGGCGGTCTCGACGACGTCGTCGAGGGTGGTGACCTGGTAGCCGTCCATCGCCGCCTGCAGCGCGCAGATCGGGTCGATCTCGGTGATGATCACCCGGGCGCCCTGGCCTCGGAGGGACTCGGCGCAGCCCTTGCCGACGTCGCCGTAGCCGCAGACCACGGCGACCTTGCCGCCGATCAGGACGTCGGTGGCGCGGTTGATGCCGTCGACCAGCGAGTGGCGGCAGCCGTACTTGTTGTCGAACTTCGACTTGGTGACGGCGTCGTTGACGTTGATGGCCGGGAACAGCAGGGTGCCGTCGCGGTGCATCTCGTAGAGGCGGTGGACACCCGTCGTGGTCTCCTCCGTCACACCACGGATCTCCGAGGCCAGGCGGGTCCACTTCTGCGGGTTCTCAGCAAGGGTGCGGTTGAGGAGACGGAGAATGTAGCCGTACTCCTCGCTGTCCGCGGTGGACGGGTCCGGGGCCTCGCCGGCCTTCTCGAACTCGACGCCCTTGTGCACGAGGAGGGTGGCGTCACCACCGTCGTCCAGGATCATGTTCGGGCCGCCGGTGGGGGTGTTCGGCCAGGTCAGAGCCTGCTCCGTGCACCACCAGTACTCCTCCAGCGTCTCGCCCTTCCAGGCGAAGACCGGGACACCCTGGGGGTCGTCCGGGGTGCCGTTCGGGCCGACCGCGATCGCGGCAGCGGCGTGGTCCTGGGTGGAGAAGATGTTGCACGACGCCCAGCGGACCTGCGCGCCGAGGGCGACCAGCGTCTCGATCAGAACGGCCGTCTGCACCGTCATGTGCAGCGAGCCGGTGATGCGGGCGCCGGCGAGCGGCTGGGACTCGGCGTACTCCTTGCGGATCGCCATCAGGCCCGGCATCTCGTGCTCGGCGAGGGTGATCTCCTTGCGGCCGAACTCGGCCAGGGAGAGATCGGCGACCTTGAAGTCCTGTCGGTTGGCGACAGTCGTCATTTCGAGCTGCTCCTCGTGTTGGGTCGAGGGTGGGTACGGCTGGCTCTGCGAGGTAGCTGGACACAAGGATGCCCGGTACCCGCAGTGCAGTCGTCGGAGGCCCTCTCTCCCTCGGCCGGTCCGTCGTGGACCGCCCGACCGCCATCAGCAGCGACGTCTGACTCTGGTCACGAATCTACACCGATCGGTCCGGCGACCCACAGTCCGCCCGGCGCCAGGATGCGACCGGATCCCGGCGGCGCGCCGGTTCGTGGACGCGGGGGATGGACCCGGGCTTCCGAGGGCGGTTGTGGGGGCGTGGGGGAAGCACGATCATGGGGCACTTGGGCGGGATCGACGCCCGTCATCAGGAGGGAGGGGATGGGGATGAGACCAGGGCGTGGGCTGCGGTTGGCCGGGTGGGTGCTGGTTCCGCTGGGAGTGGTGTTGCTCGTGGGGTCCGTGTTGGCCCTCCTGGGCGGGTACACGGCGCACACGCTCGGTTCGGCGTCGATGGAGCCGACGTACGGCGCGGGCAGTCGGTTCTTCTTCGAGAAGGTCGGGCCGTCGGAGGTGCGGCGTGGGGATGTGGTCGCCTATCGCATGCCGGAGCGGTACGAGGGCGCGCTCGTGGTGCAGCGTGTGATCGGGGTCGGTGGCGACCGGGTGGTCAGCGACGGCACCAGGGTGACCCTGAACGGGGAGCCGCTGGTGGAGGCGTACCTCCGCGGCGGCGATCCGGTCGGGGACGGGATGGCGTACGACGTGACGGTGCCGGAGGGCCGGCTGTTCATGCTCGGGGACAGCCGCGGCAACTCCCGGGACTCGCGCTACTTCACCGACGACAGCCCCGGCGGGACCGTGCCGGTGGCCGCCGTGCAGGAGCGGGTGCTGGACAGCGGCACGGTTGTGGTGCTGCTCGGTCTGGGGATGGTCGTCGGGGCCGTCGCCCTGTTCGTCGGGGGGCGGGCTCGGGCTCACCGGGTGGCTGTCCGGGCGTCGGCGCGAACGGGCCGGGGAACGGATCGGGGAACGGATCGCGGTGTAGGAAAGGCCCCCGGTCCCTCGGGACCTGGGGGCCTTCTCACGTCAGCGGGCGGTGGCGCCGCCGGACTTCGCCTCGCGGTAGATGTCCGGCTCCAGGTAGATCACCCGGGCGATCGGTACGGCGGTACGGATGCGGTCCTCCGCGGCGTCGATCGCCGTCGCGATCTCGGTCGCCGTGTCCTCGTGCCGAACGGCGATCTTCGCGGCGACCAGCAGTTCCTCGGGGCCGAGGTGCAGCGTACGCATGTGGATGATGCCGGTGACGGTGTCGTTGTCGACGAGCGCCGCTTCGATCTTCTTGACCTCGTCGACGCCGGCGGCCTCGCCGAGCAGCAGAGACTTGGTCTCGGCGGCCAGGACGATCGCGATCACGATGAGCAGGACGCCGATGCACAGGGTGCCGATGCCGTCCCAGACGCCGTTGCCGGTGGTGATCGCCAGGCTGACGCCGACGAGCGCCAGGATCAGGCCGACCAGCGCGCCGAGGTCCTCCAGGAGGACGACCGGGAGCTCGGGCGCCTTGGCGCGGCGTACGAACTCCTTCCAGGAGAGGTTGCCACGGACCTGGTTGGACTCCTTGATGGCGGTCCGGAAGGAGAAGGTCTCGGCGATGATCGCGAAGACGAGGACACCGACCGGCCAGTACCAGGCCTCGATCTCGTGCGGGTGCTTGATCTTCTCGTAGCCCTCGTAGATGGCGAACATGCCACCGACGGAGAAGAGGACGATCGAGACGAGGAAGGCATAGATGTACCGCTCACGGCCGTAGCCGAAGGGGTGCTGGGGCGTGGCCTCGCGCTGGGCCTTCTTCCCGCCGACGAGCAGCAGGCCCTGGTTGCCGGAGTCGGCGAGCGAGTGCACGCTCTCGGCGAGCATCGAGGACGAACCACTGAAGAGGAACGCCACGAATTTGGCCACAGCGATCGCCAGATTCGCGGCAAGCGCCGCCACGATCGCCTTGGTTCCGCCTGACGCGCTCATGCGTGCGGGTGTCCCTTCCTAGATGCTGCTGGGGGGTGGTTCGTACGGCGGCACATTGTTGCAGCAGCGGATGCGGGCGTTACGTCAGGCCACCACTGTGGCGCGGAAGGCCGTGCCCTTACCGGACAGTTCGGCCTTTTCGCCTGCCGGGATGAAGACGGACCGGCCCGGGGTGAGGGTCAGGTCGTTGGTCTGCGGGGCGCCGGAGGTGGCGAGGACGATCTGGGGGGTGGGCGCGGTGATGTCGACGGGGGTGGCGCCTTCGGGCCGTACGTAACGGGAGAGGCGGAACTCGTCGACCGGCGTTTCGTAGACCTCTTCGCCGGAGGGCGATGCCTCGGGGCGCAGGACGCCCGGGTCGCTCGCTTCGAAGCGTACGACGCGGAGGAGTTCCGGGACGTCCACGTGCTTGGGGGTCAGGCCGCAGCGCAGGACGTTGTCCGAGTTCGCCATGATCTCGACGCCGAGGCCGCCGAGGTACGCGTGCGGGACTCCGGCTCCGAGGTAGAGCGCCTCGCCGGGCTGGAGCCGGACGTGGTTGAGCAGCATGGCGGCGAGGACGCCCGGGTCGCCGGGGAAGTGGTGCGCGAGGACGGCGTACGGGGCGTGGGCGCCGCCGAGGCGGTCGCAGGCGGCGGCGGTCTCGGTGACGGTGGCCGCCATGTCGGCGGGATCGGCGGACAGGACGGCCGTCAGGACCTCGCGGAGGGCGGCGTCCTCGGGGTGGGCGTGCAGGAGATCGACGTACGGCTTGAGGGAGTCGACGTCGAGCGCGGCGAGCAGCTCGGCGGTCCGGTCGGGGGCGCGGAAGCCGCAGAAGCCCTCGAAGGGGGTGAGGGCGCAGATGAGTTCGGGCTTGTGGTTGGGGTCCTTGTAGTTGCGGTGGGGCGCGTCGATGGGGATCCCGGCGCGTTCTTCGGCGGCGTACCCCTCCTGAGCCTGGGCGAGGTCCGGGTGGACCTGGAGGGAGAGGGGGGCGGCGGCCGCGAGGATCTTGAGGAGGAAGGGCAGGTGGGGGCCGAACTTGGCGACGGTGGCGGGGCCGAGTTCGCGTTCCGGGTCGGCCTCGATGAGGGCGGAGAGCGGTTGTTCGGCGGGTCCGGCGGGTCCGGCGTCGGTGGCGCGGGTGACGCGGGAGGGGGCGCCGGGGTGGGCGCCCATCCACATCTCGGCCTGGGGCTCGCCGGTGGGGGCGACGCCGAGCAGTTCCGGGATGGCCGTCGAGGAGCCCCAGGCGTACGGGCGGACGGTGTTGGAGAGGCGGTCCATGCGTCGTCTTTCCTTGCGTCTTTGCTTGCGGCCGCCCGAGGGAGGGAGGGCGGTGGGCGGGGACGGGGGGAGGGGGGACGGTGGGGGATGGGGCGCGGGGGACGGGGGTGGACGGGAGGGGGTGGACGGGCGGGGCGTCAGGGGGTGTTGAGGCGGGACGTCAACGCCAGGTAGACGGCCGCGAAGTCCGTCACCGCGAGCAGCTCCGCGAACCCTTCCAGGTCGGTCGTACCGTTGCCGGTCGTACCCCTGTCGGCCCCAGTGCTGTCGGACCCGGCGCTGTCGGGCCCAGTGCTGTCGGCTCCACCGCTGTCGGGCCCGACGTCCTCCGGTTCGAGTTCGCTGATGGTCGTGTCGTGGCTGAGGGCGAGTTCGCGGGCGGCCGGCGCGGCGGTGAGGCCGCCCACCGGGCGGTCGCGGAGCAGTACGACCCGGGCGTGCAGGGCCTGGCGCTCCTCGACGCGGTCGCGGAAGAAGTCGTCGGGGTCGGCGCCGGCCGCGAAGTCGCCCGAGAGGAGGCCTCCGTGGGCGGCGAGCGCCTCCGGCAGTTCGGCCGCGAAGGCCGGGCGGCCGGCCAGCTCTGCCAGTACGGCGGCGAACCGGCGGCCGATCGGCGCGGCGGTCGCTCCCTCGGTCCAGATGATCGGGAGGGTGTCGGCGAGTTCGGCGGCGAGGGTCTTGGCGGGGTTGCTGTACGTGGCGACGGCCGGGCCGCAGCGTTCGGCGGTGCGGTCCAGGCGGTCGGCGACCTTCTGGAGGGTGTCGGCGGGCGCGTTGACGAGGCCCACCCGGTCGAGCAGGGCGAGGAACGGCGTGAACAGCGCCCACAGGGCGGCGGGGCTCGCCTCCTGCGCCTCTTCCTCGGTCAGCTCGTGGGGGGCGGTCGCCATCGGCACGACCAGGCCGTGCGTATCGTCGACGGCCTCGGCGAGCGGGGAGCGACGGGGGGCGACGGCGACGACGGTGACGCCGCGGCGGTAGGCCTGCTCGGCGAGGAGGGCGAGGCCGGGTTCGCTGCCGTCGGTGGTGGTGATCAGGAGCAGGTCCACGGAGCCGGCCCACCCCGGGAGGGTCCAGCGGAGGGCCCCGGGAGCGGCTGCCACGCCGGTGGAGTGCAGCCGGGCGACGGGCGCGGAGGCACCGGCCAGGGCGGCCACCATGTCGGCGACGCCGGCGGCCGCGGTGCCGGGGCCGGCGATGAGGATCGCGCGGGGGCGGCCTTCGGGGTTCAGCTCGGTGACGCCGGCCTCGGCGGCGTGGCGGGCGGCCGTGCGTACGCGAGCGCCGGCTTCGGCGGCCCCGCGGAGGAGACCGCGGCGGTCGACTCGGGCCAGGGCGTCCGGGTCGTCGAGCAGCGTCTCGTCGAGCATGAGGTGGGGCCTCCGATCGCCGTGCAGGATGGTGTGCGGTTCGGCGCGGCGCCGGGGTGAGCGGCGCCCTTCGCGGGTGCGCCGTCAGGCGGGGCGGCGGGCCTCGTCCACGAGGAGGACCGGGATGCCGTCCCGTACGGGGTACGCCAGGCCGCAGTCCTCGCCGGTGCAGATGAGCTCGGGGTCCTCGGCTGCCGTGCGGTCGCTGAGCGGGGCGCGGCAGGCCGGGCAGGCGAGGATCTCCAGGAGGCCGGCTTCGAGCGGCATGAGGTGGTCCCTTCGGGCGGGTGGGTGGCGGGTGGTGGGCGGTCCGGTGGGCCCTTGGTGGTGAGCGTCGGGCCACGTCAGCCTACCGCTGGGGGGCGGGGGATGCGGCGTTGGCGGGGGCGGGGTCTTGTCGCCCGTCCCTCCCCCGTACGCCTTGCCCGAGGCGCACGGGGAGCCCCGCTTCCGGGAACCGGCCCCCGCCCCCCGGACTCCGGGGTGCTAGGGGGTGCGGATGAGGGTGAGGACCTCGTCGCGGAGCCGGGCCATCGTCGGTTCGTCGCGGGCTTCGACGTTCAGGCGCAGCAGCGGTTCCGTGTTGGAGGGGCGGAGGTTGAACCACCAGTCCGGGGACGTGACCGTGAGGCCGTCGAGCTCGTCGGTGGTGATGCCGGGGCGGGAGGCGAAGGCCTCGCGTACCGCCGCCGTGCGACCGGGCTGGTCGGCGACCGTGGAGTTGATCTCGCCGGAGCCGGCGTAGCGGTCGTACGAGGAGACCAGGCGGGACAGCGGTCCGGTCTGGCCGCCCAGGGCGGCCAGGACGTGGAGGGCGGCCAGCATGCCGGTGTCGGCGTTCCAGAAGTCGCGGAAGTAGTAGTGCGCGGAGTGCTCACCGCCGAAGATCGCGCCGGTACGGGCCATCTCCTCCTTGATGAAGGAGTGGCCGACCCGGGTGCGCACAGGCGTCCCGCCGTTCTCGCGGACGACCTCGGGGACGGACCACGACGTGATCAGGTTGTGGATGATCGTTCCGGTGCCGCCGTTCCTGGCCAGCTCGCGCGCCGCGACCAGGGCCGTGACCGCCGACGGGGACACCGGGTCGCCCTTCTCGTCCACCACGAAGCAGCGGTCGGCGTCGCCGTCGAAGGCCAGGCCCAGGTCCGCGCCCTCCTCGCGTACCCGCCGCTGCAGGTCCACGAGGTTGGCCGGGTCCAGCGGGTTGGCCTCGTGGTTGGGGAAGGTGCCGTCCAGCTCGAAGTACATCGGCACCAGGTCCAGAGGCAGGCCCTCGAAGACGGTGGGGACCGTGTGGCCGCCCATGCCGTTGCCCGCGTCGACCACGACCTTCAGCGGCCGGATGGACGTGAGGTCCACCAGGGTCTTCAGGTGGGCGGCGTAGTCGGTGAGGGTGTCCCGCTCGGTGAGCGTGCCGGGCGTGGCCGCCGCGTCGGGGACGCCCGTCTCCAGCCACTTCTCCGCGAGCGCGCGGATCTCCGCGAGGCCCGTGTCCTGGCCGACGGGCGCCGCGCCCGCGCGGCACATCTTGATGCCGTTGTACTGGGCCGGGTTGTGCGACGCCGTGAACATCGCGCCCGGGAGTCCGAAGCGCCCCGAGGCGAAGTACAGCTGGTCCGTGGAGCACAGGCCGATCAGCGTGACGTCCGCGCCCCGCCGTGCCGCGCCGCGCGCGAACGCGCCGGACAGGCCGGGCGACGAGGGGCGCATGTCGTGGCCCACGACGATCGCGTCGGCGCCGGTCACCTCGACGAACGCCGCGCCGAAGAGCTCCGCCAGCGGCTCGTCCCACTGATCCGGCACCACTCCGCGGACGTCGTACGCCTTCACGATCCCAGACAGATCAGCTGTCACTTCCCCGCACCCTCCTGCAAGCCCTGTGTGTCCACCCGAAGTGGAGCACACAAACTACCCGTAGGGGGCAGGCGGTCAGGAGTCGGGAGAGCGCAGCACCCGCAGATGCCCGCGGCGGCCGACCTCCACCGGGTCCCCGGCACGGCCGCCGGGCTTGCCGCCGGCCTGCGCCGCGCGTTCCTGGGGGCGGGCCGCTTCGCGTACGGCGTTGGCGAGCGCTTCGAGATCGTCACCGCTGGGGCGGGCGGGCGCGGAGCCGTCCGAGAGCCGGACGACCTCCCAGCCGCGTGGCGCGGTCAGGCGCTCGCTGTGCTCGGCGCACAGGTCGTAGCAGTGGGGTTCGGCGTAGGTGGCGAGCGGGCCGAGGACCGCAGTCGAGTCGGCATAGACGTACGTCAGTGTCGCGACGGCAGGGCGGCCGCACGCGGTGCGCGAACAGCGACGTACAGGGCTCACGACGTTGGACGGTACCGCACTCTTGAGCGGGCCGCGACGACTCTCCACCAGGTCACTCGCCCGTGTCGCGGTGTGACGTCCCGCACAGAGGCCTCCGGAATCGCTCGGCTGACCTGCGGGGAACGGCTGATCCGGGGGTGTGGGCGGTCGGCGTACCGAACGCCACCCCGAACGTATCCGATCAATCCCGACGAGCTGACCGATCGGTCCGTCCTGCCGGATCGCGCCGAAGCGTCGCCGGAATGCTCAAATAACGACACGCCGTGGGCGTGGCGCGCAGCCCGATCGTCATACGCCGGGGAGAGCTACGCTGCCTCAGTGATGGACAGTCCCGTACCGCCCCGCCCGGCCGAGCCCCGGCCGCGCCGCCGAGACCGGCACGGCCGCGGCATGCGCGGGCCCGTCGCCCCGCCCCAGGTACCGCTCTCCGCCACGCGCGCGGACACCTTCCGTGACCTGGTGGAGGACTCGGTGGAACGGCTGGAGCGGCGCTGGCCACAGCTGGCCGACGTCGACTTCCTCGTACTGGAAGTACCGGTGTCGCCCGACGAGTCCGTGCCGCTCGGCATCTCGGTCCCGGCCGGGCGCGACCGGCCGGCGCGGGTCATCGTCTACCGGCGGCCGGTCGAGCTGCGCGCCAAGAACCGTGACGAGCGGGCCCTGCTCGTCCACGAGGTCGTGGTCGAACAGGTCGCCGAGCTGCTCGGGCTCGCTCCCGAGTCGGTCGACCCCCGGTACGGACAGGACTAGTCACGCGGTCGCGCCACGGAGCGCGTGGCCGACCCTTGGCCGCAGGGGCGGGACCGGTCCGGCACCGCCGGGCGGGGCGGGACACCCAGTGCCCGGACCCGGGGGCGGGGAGGTGTCCCACCCCGCCCACAACTGCCCGCGGGGTCAGTCCCCGAGTACCGACAGGTCCTGCCGGGCCGTGGGGACCTCCACCGTGCCCCTGTCGTCGGCGAGGGTCTGGACCGTGAACATCGGGATGCCGTCGTCCGGCTCGGCCAGCGTGCGCGCCGCGTGCACCGGGCCGCCCGAGACCGTCTCGACGGTCAGCGCGTACGAGCCCTTCAGCCCGGCCGGCACCGGCGGCGCGACCGCCAGCGTCGTACCGCCCTTGACCGTGTACGTCTTGGTGGCCGGCGTACCGCCCCCGGTGCCCGCCGAGGCGGTGACCTTGACCTCGGCGGTCTCGCCGGGCGCCGTCAGCGACAGGGTGGTGCCCTCGGCCCGGTTGTCCGCCGCCGTCGCCCGCTCCCCCACCGGCCCGGTCGCCGGGATGAACGCCACCTCCTGGTCGCCGCCCTTGCCACGCACGACGCGCAGCGCGGCGACCACCGGGGTGGCCCGCCCCTTCTGCGCCGGGGACAGCAGCAGCGACCCGGCCTCGCCGCGCGTGACGTCCTTGAGGTCGACGGCCGCCGTCATCCCCGACTTGACGTGCAGCTCCCGCGCCTCGGCCGGGACGATCGTGCCGGTCGGGCTCGCCAGCTGCACCTTCAGCTGGGCGTCGTCCTCGCCGGGCGCGTACGCCACCAGCCGTACCGACGTGGCGTCCGCCGGGATGCCGGGCAGGACCAGCGTCCCGGCCGGGTCGGCCGACGCGGGCAGCCAGTCGCTGCCGAGCTTCTCGTCGGCGGAGCGCACCACCGCGCCCACCCGCCCGCTGCGGGTGGCGACGTGGACCGTGACGTCCTCGGCGGCCGGGTCGGTCGTCAGGGTGGACAACAGGACGGGCACGCTCGACCGGGCCGGGACCGTGATGCCCTCCGTGAGCTGCGTCTTCAGGGCGCCGTTCGGCCCGTACAGCTCGATGTCGACGACGGTGGCCGTGTCGTCGGGGTTGGTGAGGTGGACGTAGTCCGCGCGCTGCGCGGCGGTCGAGGCGCCGGGGAACCAGAAGTCCGTGTCGGGCGCCGTGCAGCTGACGCCCAGCATGCCGCGCCCGCCGCCCGCCGGGACCTTGGTGGTCTGCTGCGCGGTCCAGCCCGGGGCGAGCCGCCCGGAGGCCGAGCCGACCAGGGCGGGCGCGTCGCCGCCGTCGGCCTCGGCGGAGACCGGCTTGCCGGGCTGGGTGAGGGCGACGACGGGCTTGTCGGCGGCGGGGGCCTTCTTGGCCGTACTCGCCTTCCTGGGGTCCGCCGTCGTCTCGTCCGCGGTGGCGGCGGACGGCTTCAGCTCCGCCTGGCCGGCGCCCTCGCCCTCGCCCACCGGCGTGAACGAGGTGTACACGGTCTCGGCGACCTCGGAGTTGCTCGGTGCCGGGCACAGCAGGGTGGAGCGCTCGACCGGGAGCCGCGCCGGGAGGACGGCGTTCGTCACCGTCCCGGTGTCGCCCTCCGGGGCGGACAGGGCAGCGAAACCGGTGACCGCGGCGAGGGCGGTGACGGCGGCGGCGAGGGAGAGGGTCGTCCGGTTCACTGGTTGCTGCTCCCGTCGGGACGCTGCTCGTTTTCGTACTCGTAGCCGTACTGCTGCTGCTCGTACTGGCCCGGCGGGTACTGCTCGTCGTACTGGCCCTGCTCGTACGGCTGCTGGTACTGCTCGTACTGGCCGTACTGCGGGTATTGCTGCTGGTAGTACGGGTCGGCCTGGTACTGCTGCTGTGCCGGGTCGGCCGGGTAGGCGGCGTACGCCTGGCCGTCCGCCCACTCGCCGTAGGAGGGCTGCTGCGGCACCCCGTCCACGGTCTGCGCCGCGTACGGATCGGTGTCCGGTACGGGCGGTACGGACCCGGCGGCCGGCCCGCCCTCGGAAGCCGTCTCCGGGCCGCCCTCCGCGGCCTCGGCGGCGGCCGCCGCCCGCAGCCGGCGCGCCCGGCGGCCGTCGCCCGCCAGGTCCTCGGCGGTCACGGCGGGCTGCTCCTCCTCCGGCAGGTCGTCGTCCACGTCCCGGCGCCGCCCCGGCAGGGCCAGCACCAGGAGGACCACGGCGAGGAAGACCTGCGTCCAGATCCAGGCGGTGTGGGTGACGGGGTTGTCGTACGTCAGGTCCAGGCGCCCGCCTTCGGCGGGCAGCTCGAAGCCCTGCGCCCAGCCGTCGACGACCGTCTTCTTCAGCGGCCGGCCGTCGATCTTCGCCTGCCAGCCGTCGTCCGCGCGGTCCGCGATGCGCAGGACGCGGCCGGCGCCGCCCGACGGGATCTCGGTGTGCGCCTCGACGGGCCCGGAGGCGACCGGCAGCCGCTCGCCCTTGCCGTCGCCGCCCGGGACGATGGTGGCCCGCGCGACCTGGCGGTCCACCCGCCACAGGGCGCTGCCGTCCAGCTGGCTGAGCCGGGTGAGCCCCGGCGTGGCGTCCAGGACGCGGCTCATCTGGCGCGGCGCCCCGTCCCGTACCAGGACGTACCGGATCGCGAAGCCGCTCAGCTGGTCCGTCTGGTCCGCGCCGGAACCGGCCACCAGGTGCGCGACGACCTTGTCGAGGCGCGCGTCGCCGCCGCCCGCCGCGGCCAGTTCGGCGTCGCCGAGGCGGGCGCCCGAGCCGCGGACCAGGGTGTACGGGACCTCGGCGGACGAGGCGCCGCCCAGGACCAGGGTGCGCGGCTGGTCACGGGTGCCGCTCTCCTCCGCGACGAACGCGGGCACCTGGACCGGGTCGCGCCGCTCCAGGGGACCGGCAGCGCCGCCGATCATCCAGCCGGCCGCGCAGATCACCGGGCCGCCGGCGGCGGCCAGGGCGATCAGCACGGCGACGGGCTGGCGCCAGCCGAAGCTCTGGGAGGCGACGCGCGTACGGCCGCCCTCCGCGCCGAGCATGCCGGCGGCCAGCAGCGCGATGCCGTACACGAGGGTGGCGGGCCCGGCCCAGCCGGAGCCGTCGCCGGAGCCGTTGACGAGCACCGCGAAGAGGAGGGCGACGACGGCCGTGACCCACGCCGTACGGATCGCGAACTGCCGCTCCGCGCGGAGCAGGGCCGCGAGCGCCGCCAGGACCAGGCCGATCAGGACGAGCCCGTCGGCGGCCCTGGGCCCGCCCGGAGAGATGCCGAGCAGGTCGAGCGGGGTCGCCGCCCCCGTACCGAACTCCATCCCGGCCTCCTTGAAGAAGGCGGCCGGGTCGGTCAGCAGGGACAGGGACCAGGGGGCGAGCAGCAGCAGCGGCGTGCCGACGGCGGCGACGAAGCGCAGCCCGTACGCGACGATGTCGTCGCGCCGCAGCGCCAGGACCGCCACCCCGAGGACGACCGCCAGCGGCCAGACGACGGGCGTGAAGGCCATGGTGAAGGTGAGCAGGAAGGCGTACGCCCAGGTGGCGCGCCAGCTGCCGCGTCCGCCCCCGCGCAGTCCGTGCGCGGCGACGGCGGCCCGGGCGATCAGCGGCAGCAGGACCGCGAGGACGGCCGTGCCGAGCCGCCCGGTGGCCAGGGCGCCGGTGCCGGCGGGCAGGAAGGCGTAGGCGACGGCTCCCCAGGCGCGCAGGAGCCGGGACTGGACCAGGGAGCGGGAGGCGAAGTACGCGGTGATGCCGGCCAGCGGCACCGAGCAGACGAGCAGCACGGTGAGGGCGAGGCCGGTGGAGCCGAGGAACACGGCGGAGAGGGCGGCGAGGACCGCGAGGTACGGCGGGGCGGTCTGCGTGCCGCCGGTGCCGAGCGGGTGCCACGCGTCCGCGTACCGGCCCCACAGCTCCCCGACTCCGTCGGGGACGGGCAGCAGCGCGCCGCCCGCGAGGGAGCCGCCGCCGAACAGGCCGCGGCACGCCACCACCGACACGACCAGCAGCAGGGCGAAGAGGACCGGGCCCGGCTTGCGGGCGATCTTCTTGAGGCGGGCGAACTGCTCGATCTCCAGGTAGTCGGCGTCGTCCCCGCCGGGGCCCGACTCGACCGCGCCGTGCCGTGAGCCGCCCGAATCGGCGTCCGTGCCGCCGAAGTTGGACATGACCTGTTCGACGGTGGCGCGCACGGTGGCGCCGGGCGGCGGGAACAGCGGGCGCAGTTCGGCCGCGTCCACGGCCCGCCGGCTCCTTCTGCGGCGGGCCGCGATGATCCGCTCGGGCCGCAGCAATGTGCCGAACAGACCCATGACTTCGTCGACGGCCTGGCCGGGCGCCTTGCCGACGAGGTAGGCGAGGGTACGGAGGAGGGTGCCGACGACGAGGCGGAGCAGGACCCAGGGCAAGGCGATGCCGCGCGCGTTGGCGAGCAGCGTGTAGACGGCGCCCGCCTTGTCGACACGGTGCGGGCTGGCGACGGAGCGGCCCGCGCAGTCGACGGTGCGCCGCTCGCGCGCGGACGCCTCGGCGTGCCGGAGGACGGCGTCGGGGGCGACGAGGACGCGGTGGCCGGCGGAGTGGGCACGCCAGCACAGGTCGACGTCGTCACGCATCAGGGGCAGGCGCCGGTCGAAACCGCCGAGCTCCTCGAAAACGTCGCGGCGGATGAGCATGCCGGCGCTGGAGACGGACAGGACGGAGCGGACCTGGTCGTGCTGGCCCTGGTCCTGCTCGCGCCGGTCCAGGCCGGTCCAGCGGCGGCCGCTGTTGGCGATGGAGACGCCCACCTCGAGGAGCTGCTTGCGGTCGTACCAGCCGCGCAGCTTGGGCCCGACGATCGCCGCGTACTCGTCGCCGTCCGCCACGCGCAGCAGCTCGGCGAGGGCGCCTGGCTCGGGCGCGGCGTCGTCATGCAGCAGCCAGAGCCACTGGACGGGCTCGCCGTGCGGCAGCTCGGGCATGTCGTACGCCTCGTCGCGCCAGGTCCTGCTGACCGGGTCCCAGCCGCTGGGCCGCTTCAGGTACGGCAGCTCCTCGGGGCCGAGGACGGGCGCCGTACGGGCGGCCTCGTCGACGGCGGCGCCGAAGCCCGTACGCCGCGCGAGGTGCAGCACCCGGTCGTCGCCGATGGCCTCGGTGACCAGCCGCGCGGAGTCGTCGGCGCTGCCGGTGTCGGCGGCGATGACGTTCTGTACGGGACGTTCCTGACCGAGCAGCCCGGCGAGGACGTCCGGCAGCCACCGGGCGCCGTCGTGGGACACGAGCACGGCGGTGACGACGTGCCGCGGGAACTCGGGCTGCTGGGTGGGGGAAGCGGGGGTGAACGCGGCTGTGGTGGCGGACATCGGGTTACGGGCCCTCCGGCCGGGGGGTCGCCCGCGGGGGGCGTTGGAGCGTCTCGGACGGAGGCCCACACTAATGGCTGGCACGATGCCGGTCCGCCGCCTGTGGACAGAGCCCGGGTGGCCGGCCGTTCTTTACGTACATCTGTGCACGGTTTGGCCGGTCACCGCCGCTCGATGGCCGATCGGTCACCCGCTACTCGCCCGCCGCGCGCGGACGCCCCCGACGCGGGCGAGCGCTCTGGCGGCTCGGGCGCGTGCCCAGTGCAGGCGACGGGCGACGGGACGGTGGTGCGGGCAGCTCCGCGGCCGGACAGCCCCCGGGTCCGCGGCGCGGGCGTGCGGCAGGTGCCCGCCAGGTTGAGGGCCGGACGGCGCGCTGGTGAGGCGCCATGGGGCGGCGTGGCTCGGCGCTGGCGGCCGGGCGGCGCGCTCAGCGGCAGGTGACCGGCGGGCTCGGCGCTTGCCGGCCGGGCGGCGTCGCTGGGCCGGGCGGCGCGCTCAGCGGCAGGTGACCGGCGGGCTCGGCGCTTGCCGGCCGGGCGGCGTCGCTGGGCCGGGCGGCTCGTGCGGTGGGTGCTCGGCCCTGCGCCGACAGCCCCAGTGGTGGGCCCTGGAGCGGCGGCTTGTGGTGGTCCGGAGCCACCCGCTCCGGGCGCGGGCACGGCGGCCGGGTCTCACTCCGGCCCCGCGGGGCGGTGGCGTCAGACCGCCGCTTTTTTCAGGCGGCGGCGCTCGCGCTCCGACAGACCGCCCCAGATTCCGAATCTTTCGTCATTGGCGAGCGCGTACTCGAGGCATTCCGAGCGGACTTCGCAGGCGAGGCAGACCTTCTTGGCCTCGCGGGTGGATCCGCCCTTCTCGGGGAAGAAGGACTCCGGATCCGTCTGGGCGCACAACGCGCGCTCCTGCCAGCCGAGTTCCTCATCCGCGTCCTCGACCAGCAGTTCCTGGAACAACTCGGTCATGTGCGCCCCTCGTCGGTCTTTGCGTCCCCGTGATGTGGCCGTTTGTCGAATTTTTCGGCCGAACGACACGAGTGAAATTACAAGTGTGGTGCTCCGGGCCAGTCAAGCTGGGATCTGCTATTGGGCCCGGTATTCACTCTGCGGAACCAAGGGTATGCGGAAAGTGTTCAAATCAGCAAAAATGAGACACATGCCGCCACCTCGCCCGCATCCCCCCTTTCACCACGTCTTCAAGGGAGGACGTCCGCCGCTTCGATCTTGTTGCGGTCGAGCCGGTGAAGCGACCCGGATCACAGTCAGGTCACGAGGGAGCGGCGACGTTTGCGCGGGCGGTTGCAGCGGCATGTGTCCTGGCCCCCGACAGCACAAACCTTTCTCCGGACGGAGTAACCGGATGAGGTGAAACATTGCCGCCAAATCGGGCATTGGGTTGACAGGCGTACATCGAGCCAGTCACCTTGTTTGCATGCCAGCGACCACAGCGCTCCTCGCGACCCACCCCCGTGGGTCCCACAGCGCTGCCCGGGCTCTCCAGCCGCTCTGTCGCTGTTGCTGTCGCTGTTCCAGCTGTTGATGCCGTAGCGCTCCAGCGTCTTCTCCCCCAGCGTCTGTTTTCAGCCTTCCGGTTTCCGGACCTGTTTCTCTCGAGGAACCCCCGTATCCCATGAACAGCGACAGCGACCTCCAGATCGCCGGCGACATCCTCGCCGTACAGCACCTGCTCCAGCCCGCCAAGGAGCACCCGTCCACCGTGGCGGAGTTCGCCGGGCTGGCCCGGTCCATCGCCGCCGACCGCGCGCAGTGGGCGCATCTCGTCGAGTACGACGCCACCACCCGCTGGTACCACCGGCTGCGCACCGGACCCGGCTACGAGGTGTGGCTGCTGTCCTGGGTGCCCGGACAGGGCACGGGTATGCATGATCACGGCAAGTCCTCCGGCGTACTGACCGTCCTCGAAGGGGAACTGACGGAACGTACGGAAATGGGCGCACAGGTGCTCAACGCCGGCGCGCAGCGCGTCTTCGCGCCGGGTTACGCGCACGATGTCGTCAACGACTCGCTCGAACCGGCCGTCAGCCTGCACGTCTACTACCCGGGCCTGACCGACATGCCGATGCACACCAGTGCCTGCTCCGCCCCGGAGACCCGGGATGTCGTAGTCGCCTGACAGACTGCTGCGCATGCGCATTGTGGTTCTGGCCGGCGGCATCGGCGGTGCCCGTTTTCTGCGTGGCCTCAAGCAGGCCGCGCCGGACGCGGACATCACGGTCATCGGCAACACCGGTGATGACATCCATCTGTTCGGGCTGAAGGTCTGCCCCGACCTCGACACGGTGATGTACACCCTGGGCGGTGGCATCAACGAGGAGCAGGGCTGGGGACGGGCCGACGAAACCTTCCAGGTCAAGAGCGAACTGGCGGCGTACGGAGTGGGGCCCGAGTGGTTCGGGCTCGGCGACCGCGACTTCGCCACCCACATCGTCCGTACGCAGATGCTGAGCGCCGGTTACCCGCTGAGCGCCGTCACCGAGGCGCTGTGCGCCCGGTGGAAGCCGGGCGTCCGGCTGCTGCCCATGTCCGACGACCGGGTGGAGACGCACGTCGCCGTCGAGATCGAGGGCGAGCGCAAGGCCGTGCACTTCCAGGAGTACTGGGTGAAGCTGCGCGCCTCCGTGGACGCGCAGGCCGTCGTGCCGGTCGGCGCCGAACAGGCCAAGCCGGCGCCGGGTGTGCTGGACGCGATCGGTGCGGCCGATGTGGTCCTCTTCCCGCCGTCGAACCCGGTCGTCTCCATCGGCACCATCCTCGCCGTGCCCGGCATCCGCGAGGCGATCGCCGACGCGGGCGTGCCGGTCGTGGGCCTCTCCCCCATCGTCGGCAACGCGCCGGTGCGCGGCATGGCCGACAAGGTGCTCGCCGCGGTGGGCGTCGAGTCCACGGCCGCGGCGGTCGCGCAGCACTACGGCTCCGGGCTGCTGGACGGCTGGCTCGTCGACACGGTGGACGCGGACACGGTCGGCGAGGTCGAGGCGGCCGGCATCCGGTGCCGGGCGGTGCCGCTGATGATGACGGACGTGGACGCGACGGCGGAGATGGCGCGCGAGGCGCTGGCCCTCGCCGAGGAGGTACGTGCATGACGACCCCCTCGTACCGGGTGTGGGCGCTGCCCGGGCTGCCGGAGGTGCGGCCCGGCGACGATCTCGCCAAGCTGATCGCCACCGCCGTCGCGGCGAGCGAGCCGGGGCTGGCCGACGGTGACGCGCTGATCGTCACGTCCAAGATCGTCAGCAAGGCGGAGGGGCGGATCGTCGAGGCGGACGACCGCGAGGCGGCGATCGACGCCGAGACGGTACGGGTGGTGGCGCGGCGCGGAACCCTTCGCATCGTCGAGAACCGGCAGGGCCTCGTCATGGCGGCGGCCGGGGTCGACGCGTCCAACACCCCTGCCGGGACGGTGCTGTTGCTGCCTGAGGACCCGGACGCGTCCGCGCGGGCCATCCGCGCGGGGCTGCGGGACGCGCTCGGCGTGGATGTCGGCGTCGTCGTCACGGACACCTTCGGGCGGCCGTGGCGCAGCGGGGTCACGGATGTGGCGATCGGCGCGGCGGGGGTGCGGGTGCTGGACGACCTGCGCGGCGGTACGGACGCGTACGGCAACCCGCTCGTCGCCACCGTGGTCGCCGGCGCGGACGAGCTGGCCGCGGCCGGGGACCTGGTGAAGGGCAAGGCGGCGGGGCTGCCGGTCGCGGTGGTGCGGGGCCTTGCGCACCTGGTCGTCTCCGGGGAGGACGCCGAGGGCGCCCGTGCGCTGGTGCGGGACGCGGCGGACGACATGTTCCGGCTCGGCACGTCCGAGGCGGTGCGGGAGGCGGTGACGCAGCGGCGCACGGTGCGGGAGTTCACGGACGACCCCGTGGACCCGGGCGCGGTGCGGCGCGCCGTGGCCGCGGCCCTGACGGCGCCGGCGCCGCACCACACGACTCCGTGGCGGTTCGTGCTGCTGGAGTCGGCGGAGTCGCGGGTGCGGCTGCTGGACGCGATGCGGGACGCGTGGGTCGCGGACCTGCGGGCCGACGGCCTCGGCGAGGACGCCATCGCGCGGCGGGTCCGCCGCGGGGACGTCCTGCGGCGCGCGCCGTACTTGGTGGTGCCGTGCCTGGTGATGGACGGCTCGCACCGTTACGGGGACGCGCGGCGTGATGCGGCGGAGCGGGAGATGTTCGTGGTGGCCGCCGGGGCCGGCGTACAGAACTTCCTGGTTGCGCTGGCGGGTGAGCGGCTCGGGTCGGCGTGGGTGTCGTCGACGATGTTCTGCCGGGATGTGGTGCGGGACGTGCTGGGGCTGCCGGGCGACTGGGACCCGATGGGCGCGGTGGCGGTGGGCCGGGCGGCGGGCGTGCCCCGGCCGCGGGCGGCGCGGGCGGTGGAGGGCTTCGTGGAGGTGCGGTGACGTTTCCCCGGGTGGGTGGTTTTGTCCCCCACCCGCCCCTTCCCGACACCGGGGGCTGTGCCCCCGGCCCTCTTACGGGGGAGGTTGTTTGTACGTGGGGGCTGACGCCCCCACACCCCGGCCGCGGCCGCTTCGCGCCGCGGGCGGACACCGCACCGGGACGGGCCGCTGCGCAAGGCCGGCCGCGAGGCGCCCGGT
Organism: Streptomyces sp. CB03238; assembly: GCF_002099185.1. Taxonomy (NCBI): domain Bacteria; kingdom Bacillati; phylum Actinomycetota; class Actinomycetes; order Kitasatosporales; family Streptomycetaceae; genus Streptomyces; species Streptomyces sp. CB03238. Next base: position 22,304 of record NZ_NBCN01000045.1, read on the forward strand.
GCCTTGGCCCGGCCCGACGGGGGACGCGCAGTGGGTCGTGTTCTGGGCGTAAAACGACTGAGCTTGCGAAGGAGAGCCCAGGACACGATCCCCGGAGCGGCCCCAACGGCACGCTCCCGCGCGCGGGCGACCCGGAGAGCCCACACCCGGACGGGCGCCTCCAAGCCGGCACCCGAGCGCGGACGCCACGCCGGGGCGGGCGGGTCCGACAGGCACGCCTCGGCGGCGACTCGACCGCCGGGGCGACTCCGGGCTTTGCGGCACGCCCCCGCGCACGGGCCGACCACGGGGCCCACCCGCCGGGACGGCGACTCAACCGTGCGGGCGACCCGCCCCGAGTGCCCCAACCGCGGGGCGGCGCCCAGGCGGAGAGCCCCGCCGGACGGCACCGCGTGACCGGGCGGCTCCGGGGGTCAGAGCGTGGCGATGTTGCCGGGGGTGAAGCGGGGCCCGTGGCGGGGTGGGATGTGGCCGCTGAGGAGGATGAGGCGGGCGGCGCGGTGGCGTTGGCCCGCGTAGGGGGCCAGCAGCTCCAGCATCTCCTCGTCGTCGGCGTCCCGGCGGCCTGCCAGGGCGTAGCCGACGATGCTCGGCAGGTGGTAGTCGCCGGTGGTGACCGCGTCGGGGGCGCCGTTGCTGCGCTGGACCGTTTCGGCGGACGTCCAGGGGCCGATGCCCGGGATGAGCTCCAGCCGACGCCGGGCGTCCACCGGGTCCATCGCGGCGGCCTCCTCCAGGCGGCGGGCCACCCGGACCGCGCGGAGGATCGTGGTGGAGCGCTTGGCGTCGACGCCCGCGCGGTGCCATTCCCAGGACGGGATCAGCGCCCACGTACGCGGCTCGGGCATGACGTACAGCCGGTCGTTCGGGCCCGGCGCGGGCTCGCCGTACCTGCGTACGAGCAGACGCCACGCCCGGTACGCCTCGTCCGTCGTGACCTTCTGCTCCAGGATCGAGGGGATCAGCGACTCCATCACCAGCCCGGTACGGGTCAGCCGCAGCCCCGGGCGGCGCCGCTCGGTCACGGCCAGCAGCCGGTGGCGAGGGGTGAACGCGGACGGGTCGTCCTCCGCCCCGAGGAGCGCCGGGAGGCGGTCCAGCAGCCACTGCGCGCCCGCGCCCCACGCCTCCGCCTCGACGGTCCCGCCCCGCGCCGCGACCCGCAGCGTGCCGGGGCCCTCCGGGGTGCGGGTGGCCCGCCACACCGACCCGTCGGGCGCCGTCCGGAACGTCGGGTCGCCCGGGCCGCGCCGCAGCGGCCCCAGGGCGAGCCCCAGGTCCAGCGGCCACGGCGGCGTCCAGCTTCTCGTCCGGGGAGGTGAGGCCTGCGCGGGTATGACGACATGGCCGCCGCGCACGGTCGTGCCGGTCGTGCGGGTCGTGCGGGGGGCGTAGCGGCCTGCCACGGGTACGGTCCGTCCTCGGAGGTCTGGTGCCTACGACCCTACTGGCCCCTACTGGTCCGAGGAGAACCGCACCGCCCCGTCCGGCAGCCGCGCCCCGCACCACACCCGCACCCCGTCGCGCAGTTCGTTGTCCGCGCCCACATGGGCGCCGTCGCCGATGACCGCCCCGTAAAGGACCGTCCGCGCGCCCACCCGGGCCCCCTCGCCGATCAGCGAGTCGCTGATCACCGCGCCGGCCTCGACGACCGCGCCGGCCAGGACCGTGCTGCCGTCGACGCGGGCGCCCTCGCCGACCGTCGCGCCGGCGCCGATGACCGTACCGCCCGTGAGCTTGGCGTCCGTGGCGACGAAGGCGCCGTCGAGGACGAGCCGGTCACCGCGGCGGCCCGGGACGGCCGGCGAGGGGGCGCGGCCCAGCACGAGGTCGGCGGAGCCGCGCACGAACGCCTGCGGGGTGCCGAGGTCCAGCCAGTACGTGGAGTCGACCATGCCCTGGAGGTGGGCGCCGGTCGCCAGCAGGTCGGGGAACGTCTCGCGTTCGACCGAGACCGGCCGCCCCGCCGGGATGGTGTCGATGACGGAGCGGCGGAAGACGTACGCGCCCGCGTTGATCTGGTCGGTGACGATCTCCTCGGGCGTCTGCGGCTTCTCCAGGAACGCCGTGACCCGCCCGGTGGCGTCCGTCGGGACGAGCCCGAACGCCCGCGGGTCCTCGACGCGGGTGAGGTGGAGCGAGACGTCCGCGCCGGACGTCTCGTGGGTGTCCACCAGGGCCCGGATGTCCAGGCCGGTCAGGATGTCCCCGTTGAAGATCAGGACGGGTTCCTCCGGGCCGGAGCGGAGGCGGGAGGCGACGTTGCGGATGGCCCCACCCGTGCCCAGGGGCTCCTTCTCGGTGACGTACTCGATGTGCAGGCCGAGCGACGACCCGTCGCCGAAGTACGGCTCGAACACCTCGGCGAGGTACGAGGTCGCCAGCACGATGTGCTCGACGCCCGCCGCCCGCGCGCGGGCCAGCTGGTGCGTGAGGAACGGGACGCCCGCCGCCGGGACCATCGGCTTGGGCGTGTTCACCGTCATCGGACGCAGCCGGGTGCCCTTGCCACCGACCAGGAGGATCGCTTCTGTCACCTGTCGTCTCTGCTTCCTGCTGGGTCCGGTCGATGGGCCACATCGGTCATATGACCGATACGACCGGACAGTGTATGCAGACCGTTCGGTACAGCCGTCCCGGTCGTCGTCACCGGCCCTGGTACTTGGCCGACGCTTTCCGGGCCGTGCCGAGCTTGCCGTAGAGCCGTGTGCCGGGGCAGTCGGTCAAGAAGCCGTCCCGGTGCCCGGAGATGACGTTGAGTTTGACCTTCGTGCCCTTCTTGTACAGGTTTCCGCCACCCGACGTCAGCGTGGCCTTCCCCCGCGGATCCTTTCCGTACAGCCCGAGCTTCCATGCCGTCAGCCGCGCGACGGCGGTCACCGCCGCCGAGGGCGGGGTGGACTGACTGTACGTGCCCAGGACCGCGATGCCCATGCTGTTGGTGTTGAAGCCGCGGGTGTGCGCGCCCAGCACCGCCTTGGCCACGCCTCCTGCCCGGCCTTCGTAGATGTTTCCGCACTTGTCGACGGCGAAGTTGTAGCCGAAGTCACGCCAGCCGCTGCTCTTGACGTGGTAGCGGTAGATACTGCGCAGAACGGAGGGGGCCTGCTTGCAGGTGTAGTTGTTGCCGGTGGCGCTGTGGTGGACGAAGGCCGCCTGGACGGACTTGGTGTAGACGAAGTTGCGTTCGCGCAGCTTCTCGTCCGCGCCCCAGCCCTTGCGGGTGATGATGCGCGGGCGGGGACCGATGTACGGCTTGGAGGCCATGGCCTCGTCGCCGAACTGGTCGGCGAACGCCGCCTCCGTCTCGGCCTTGGACAGTTCGGGGATCTCGGTCGCGCCGAGCGGGACGAGTTCGGCGTTGACGGCGGAGGCGGCCGACTCCTCGGGCGTCAGCGCCGGGGCCGGCGCCTGGCCGCTGGTGGTGCCGGTGTCGGTGCCCTCGGGGACCTCGGGGCCCTGGGCGGTGTCCTCGCTGGCGGGTTCGGTGCTGGGCTCGTCGCCGGGGTCGACGAGCTCGATGCGCATACCGCGCGGCAGGGACGCGGGCGCGGCGCCGGAGCGGGGGGCCTCGGCCCGTACGCGTACCTCGACGCCGTCCGAGGCGCCGACCCACAGCGGGGCGGTGGAGCCGCGTACCGTGCCGGAGTCGCGTTCGGGTGTGCCGGGGTCGGCGGCGTGGGCCTGGTTGTGGGTCTCGACGGACTGCCAGCCGGACCAGGTGCGGGAGCCGGTGGCGCGGGTACGGACCTGGACCGAGCCGTGGAGCTCGGCGTCCGGGTCGTCCCAGACGACGCCGACCAGCGAGAACGGGCGGACGTCCCGTCGGGCCAGCCCCTTCAGCGCGGCGCCGCCCGCCCGCTCGGAGCGGAGGGTCACGAGCGGCAGTGACTGGGTGGAACCGGGGACGGACACGTCTCCGGCAGGGGCGGCGGAGGTACGGGACGAGGCGGCGACGGCACCGGACGGGCCGTACGCGCCGGGCGTGGTCGTGGACGCGCCGGGCGACGACGCCGTCGGCGGGGTCGACGCGCTCGCGGGGAGCGACAGCGGAAGGACGAGGGCCGCGGCGCACGCGACGCCGATCGAGGATGCAAGGTAGGCACGCATGAAGCCGATCCTGTGCAGGCCGGGCGCGGTTCGCCCGCCGGGGAACCACCCGGAAACTGACGGTCCATCGGTCCGACCGGTGGACGCCGTCACCGGTACGGCCGACCCCGCCCGCCCCGCGCGCGTACCCTGGCGCGCGTGAATGCCAGCGACCGTACCCCCGCCGACCTGCTGCGATCCGCGCTCGCCGCGGACCCGGCCCGCCCCTTGGTCACCTACTACGACGACGCCACCGGTGAACGTGTCGAATTGTCGGTGGCCACCTTCTCCAATTGGGTGGCCAAGACGGCCAACCTCCTCCAGGACGGCCTGTCCGCCGAGCCCGGCGAGCGGGTCGCGCTGCTGCTGCCGGCGCACTGGCAGACCGCCGTCTGGCTGGTCGCCTGCTCCTCGGTGGGCGTCGTCGCCGACGTCGGCGGGGACCCCGCCGCCGCGGACCACGTGGTCGCCGGGCCGGACCGGCTCGACGAGGGCCTCGCCTGCCGGGGCGAGCGCCTGGCGCTGTCCCTGGCGCCGCTGGGGCGCCGCTTCCCGACCCCGCCGGCCGGGTACGACGACTACGCGGTGGAGGTCCCGACGCAGGGCGACGTGTTCGCCGCGTACGCCCCGGTGGACCCGGACGCCCCGGCGCTCTCCGTGGGCGGTACGGAGCTGACCGGCGCGGAACTCGCGGACCGGGCACGCGCGGACGCGCGGCGGCTGGACCTGGCGAGCGGGGCGCGGCTGCTGTCGGCGCTGCCGTACGACACGTGGGAGGGGCTGTCGGCGGGGCTGTACGCGCCGCTGGCGGCCGGCGCGTCGGTCGTGCTGTGCCGGAACCTGGACCAGCTGTCGCCGGAGGACCTCCAGAAGCGGGTCGAGAGCGAGCGCGTCACCAGCACTCTGGTGTGAAGTGCACCCGTCCGGCGCACGGCGGGCCGAGTCCCCCGGGTTCCGGCGCCGTCCGCGATGGATGATCGGACTCACACCCCTCGTGTGAAGGACGGACGGACGACGTGACGGACAGCGCTGGTACGCCCCCGGAGCCGGACCCCCCGACAGGGGCGTCCGGTCCGGGCACCCCAGCCGGTTCCGGCAAGGGCCGCTCGCCCAGGAGCGGCAAGGGCGGCAAGGGCGCCAAGAGCGGCAGGAAGCGCGGGCAGCGTACGGCGCCGCCCTCCGGCGGCAGGGCGAAGAACGGGACGCGCCCGGCGAAGCAGCCCCCCACCGCCGAGCCGGCCGAGCCGCCCACCACCCTCCACCGCACCGGCTTCCGGCCGCGCGGGCTGCGTGTCGTCGCCTTCGTGGGCGCCGTCGCCGTGCTCGTGGCGGCCGGCGCCGGATGGTGGCTGTACAAGAAGCTCGACGCCAACATCACCACCGACAGCTCCGCCGCCACCGAGCTGGAGCGGTACGAGAGGGAGCGCCCGAGCGCGCTCGTGCGCGGGGCGCGCAACATCCTGCTGATCGGCTCGGACACCCGCGCCGGGAGCGGCAACGCCCGGTACGGCCGCGACAAGGGCACCCAGCGCTCCGACACGACCATCCTGCTGCACCTGGCCGCCCACGGGCGCGGCGCGACGGCTGTGTCCGTACCGCGCGACCTGATGGTGCACATCCCGAGCTGCCGCAAGCGGGACGGCAGCCGCACCACTGCGCAGTTCGCCCAGTTCAACTGGGCGTTCGAGCGCGGCGGTACGGCGTGCACGGTCCGTACGCTGGAGAAGCTGACGGGCATCCGCATCGACCACCACGTGGTGATCGACTTCCGGGGCTTCAAGGACATGGTGGACGCGGTGGGCGGCGTACGGGTCTGTGTGACCGAGCCCATCAACGACCCCGACGCGCGGGTGAACCTGAAGGCCGGCGCCCGGACCCTCAACGGGGAGCAGGCCCTCGGTTACGTACGGGCCCGCAAGTCGCTCGGCGACGGCAGTGACACCGAACGCATGGACCGCCAGCAGCGGTTCCTCGGCGCGCTCGTCAACAAGGTGCAGAGCAATGGGGTGCTGCTCAATCCGACGCGCCTCTACCCGGTGCTCGACGCGGCCACCAAGTCCGTCACGACCGACCCGGGTCTGGACTCGTTGAAGGACCTGTACGACTTGTCGCGCGCCATGCGCAGCGTACCTACCGAAAAGGTGCAGTTCCTGACCGTTCCGCGCCACCCTTACCGTAACAACCCCAACCGGGACGAACTCGTACAGCCTCGTGCGAACAGCCTTTTCAAGCGGCTGCGTGACGACGAGCCGGTCGCGGTCGTGCCCGGCGACGGGCAGAACGAGTCCGGCAGCGAGGAGCCCGGGGAATCGAACAGGCGCAAGAGGGAGCAGCCCTCGGCGACGCCGACTTTCGCGGGCACGAATGCCGCTGTCGGTACCTGCAGATAAATCGCCGCGAGTAAAGCGATACCCAAAGAGGGCGCCACACTGCAGGCGTATTGGGCGGATTGCCCCCTTGTAAGGGGCGTGGAATTTGTCACGGGCGTCGCCCCACGCTGAACTGGGCGGATAGTGTGACGCGATCCGGTGCTCCCGGCCGTGAGGTCGCAGCACTCGAGATCGTGGAACCGAGCGCCTGACGGGGGAGGCGCCTCGCGTGGCACCGACGGAGGACTCAAGCAACCGTGGACGCGCACAGCCGTGGACGGGCGGACGACATCGACCCCGCCGACCAGTGGGTACTCAACCCGCAGACCGGCAACTACGAACTGCGACTGGATCATTCCGCTGGGCAGTCGGCCCCGTCGGCGCAGTCCTCCCGCACCACCCGCCGCCGCGGCTCCACCGCTTCCAGAACCGCCTCCCCGGCGGGCTCGTCCGGCCGCAGAACCGCCGGCGTCCCCGGCCAGCGCAGGCGCCGCGCCCCCGGCGCCCCGGACGCACCGGGCGGCGGCGGTACGCCCCCGGCGGCCGGCCGCCGCAAGCGCAAGCCGCAGAAGTCCCGTAAGAAGAAGGCCCTGATGTGGACGAGCGGTGTGACGGCCGGCATGGTCGTCGCCCTCGCCATCACGGCGTTCGCCTATTACGAGCACCTCAACTCCAACATCAGCACGGTCGACATCGCGGGCGCCGGCAGCGGCGGCTTCAAGAAGGACCAGGCCATCAACATCCTGGTCATCGGTACGGACAAGCGGACCGGCGACGGCAACGAGGGCTACGGCGACAAGAACAGCGCGGGCCACGCCGACACGACGATCCTCTTCCACGTCTCCAAGGACCGGACGAACGCCACCGCGATGTCCATCCCGCGGGACCTGATGACCGACATCCCGGACTGCGAGACGAAGACGACCGAGGGTACGAAGGTGATCCCGGGCGAGCAGGGAGTCCGGTTCAACACCAGCCTCGGTCAGGCCGGCCGCGACCCCGGCTGCACCATGCGTACGGTCAAGGAGATCACCGGGCTGACCGTCGACCACTTCATGATGGCCGACTTCAACGCGGTGAAGACGCTGACGACGGCCATCGGCGGCGTCGAGGTGTGCGTGGCCAAGGACGTCAACGACAAGCAGTCGAAGCTGAAGCTCACCAAGGGCAAGCACATCATCATGGGCGAGGACGCCCTCGCGTTCGTCCGCACGCGGCACGCGTTCGGCAACGAGAGCGACCTGGACCGGATCAAGACGCAGCAGCAGTTCCTCAGCTCGATGATCCGCAAGATGAAGTCGAGCGAGACGCTCACCAGTCCGTCCAAGATGGTCGACCTCGCGGAGGCGGCCACCGAGGCGCTGACCGTCGACACGGGGATAGGAAGCATCAACAAGCTCCAGGACCTCGGCACGGAGCTGGCCAAGGTGAACCCCAAGAACATCACCTTCACCACCCTTCCCGTCATCGACAACCCCGCCGAGACCGTCAAGGCAACGGTGGTCGTCGACGAGGCGAAGGCGCAGCCGCTGTTCTCGATGATGCAGAACGACGTCTCGCTCACCGAGGTGAAGAAGAAGGAGAAGGACGCCAAGAACGCCCAGGCCGCGCTGCTCAAGGGCGCGCGGGCGGAGGCCTCCGAGGTACGCGTGGACGTGTACAACGGCAGCGGCAAGACGGGCGCGGCGCAGAAGACCCTCGACTGGTTGCAGAACGACGAGGGCGTCTTCAGGTCCACGAACCAGAGCAACGCCCCGCAGGAGATCGCCAGGACGACACTGGAGTTCGCGCCGAACCAGGCCGACCAGGCCCGCACACTCGCGGACCTGATGGGCCTGCCCGCCACGGCGCTGAAGCAGGGGACGCAGGACGCCGGGGAGATGGAGCCGATGAAGCTCACCCTCGGCGGGGACTTCAAGGGCGCGGGGGTGCCCATCACCGGTCCGGCGAAGGCGCCGGAGGGTGTGCAGAAAGTAGTGGCAGACAAGCAGGTATGCGCGGAATAACGCGTTCCTGAACGACAGGGGGACCTGGGGTGGGACACAGCAGCGTGCGCGGGGAGGGGACGCGGGAAAGCGTTCCGCACGCCCGTGAAATGGGCTGGGACG
>NZ_NBCN01000046.1:0-29413 GCF_002099185.1 Streptomyces sp. CB03238
CCTCGCCGGTTACGCAGGCGACTTGACTCAGTCATTGAGAATCACCTGCACCCTGACGATGCGCACCACGCTGTAGGTGCCCACCGCTTCGTCGGAGACGCGGAACCGACGGCCCACCAACTGCGGGTCGCGGGGACCGCCGGGGCGCACGGAACCGGCCACACGGATCACGTCGTCGCGCCGCAGCATCGGGGCTTCCACCGGCAGCACGGCCTGGTAGTCGGTGGTCGGCGGCTCGACGGCGACCGACCCGCCCACGGGCTGGGTGATGGCCGGGCGGCCGAGCGGCATCACAGCGCCGAACCCGTCCCAGACCAGCTCCTCGTCCGGCGCAGGCGGCACGAGCCGGCCCGTGATCTCGTCCAGCACGTCATCCGTACGGCCTGCGCTGTCCCGCCAGGCTTCCAGCTTGTCGTCCAGGATGCGGCCGACGACTCGGCGCGCACCCTCCACGTCAAAGGCCACGAGCCCACTCCACAAGCTGGGTCAGCATCGCGTTTGTCAGCGAGTACGGCTCGGTGCCGAGGTCTGGCCGTGCCAGCGCGGCGCGCTCCAGAGCCTCCGGGTCGATCGCGTCCAGGAAGATGGCTGCCACTGGCCCCGGGGCGGGCGGGTCGGCAATCGCGACGCGGGCCATCCCCGACCACTGGCTGTCGCCGCGGTCCGCGACGTGCAGCAGGACCTCCGGCCGTTCCCCGGCGAAGTGGTTGACCGAGTACGCCTTGACGGCGCTCGGGTCGATTCGCGTGCCGTCGATCTCGATGTCGGCCCGACCGCCCCGGGCGCTGATCTCCACGCGCCGGGCGGTGGCCGTGTCGTTCGTCTGATCCATTCAGCCGACGCTAGGAGCAGTGTCGGACACCTCGAGGCGGCGGTAACGGAGCCCCGGTGGGCGCCGTCCCGTGCCTGGCCAGCCGTACGGACGTCCTGGTGTGGATCTACGGGTTTGCTCCGTCGGTCCGTTAACTCTTGGCGACGGGCCTTCTGGGCACCATTCGCAATACGTACTCTGGCCACAATGCTCCGATCAGCGAGGGGAAGCCGACGTGAATGAGAGCGTTATGCTGGGGGACCGACTTCGGGTGGCACGCAAGAGGCGGGGACTGTCCGCCGCGCAACTGGCCCAGCGGGTCGCGATCTCCCCCAGCCTGGTGCAGAAGCTGGAGTCCGGCGCGCGGAAGGCGACGCCGAGCCTGATTCTCGCACTGTCGAGGGCCCTGCACTTCGGCCCCGAGGTGCTGACCGGTCAGCCGTACTACGGGGACCCCGAGGCGGAGGACGGCGTGCACGCCGTCATTCCGGAGCTGAGGCGCATCCTGCTGTGCTTCGACACCCCAGATGAGCTGGAGACGCGTCCACGCGCTCTGCCAGTCCTGGCCTCTGAGGTGGACCAGATCGCAGCTCTCCGGCGTGATGCCCGGTACGTGCCGATGGGCCCGCTGCTCCCTCCGGTGATCACAGAACTGACCCACGTTGCTCTCAGCGCGCGTGGCGATGAACAGCAGAAGGCGTTCTGGCATCTGGCCCGCGCGTACCGTGCGGTCAACAGCCTGGCCCACAAGATGGGGCACCACGACCTCGGCAATACGGCCTTGGAAAGGGTGAGGTGGGCAGCCGACCGCAGTGGCGATCCGCTCATGCAGTTCACGGCCGGGTTCCTGGTGGCGGGGTCGATGCTGCGGCAGGGAGCTACCGAGTCGGCTCGTCGCAAGCTCAAGGGCCTGCGGCACGAATTGGAGCGGGCCCAGCCGGAGCATTCGTACACCGACGACGCGCTTGCGGTCGACGGGGCACTGCTGCTGAAGCTGGCGGTCGTTGAATCGCGGGACAACAACCCCGATGCGGCGGAAGAGTTCCTGCGCGAAGCAGAGCAAGTGGCGCTGATGGCCGGCAACCGGGACAGCCTGGCCTACGAGATGAGCTTCGGCCCCACAAACATCAAGATCCACTCGGTGCATACGTTGATCGACACCGGCGACAGCGAGCAGGCCCTCGCCCGGCTCGCTGAATGGGGACAGGGCGGAGCGGCATGGGCGCCGCCTGCCTCCACGGTGGGTGAGCGATCCAGCCACCATCACATCGACGTCGCCTCCGCACGCCTGGCGGAAGGTGACCGCGGCGGAGCGTTCGCAGAGCTGAAGCGAGCCCGGAAGATCGCGCCGAACCACACGCGATTCCACCCATCCGTGCGCGAAACGCTCGGCTCGCTGCTGCGCATGGACACGCACCCGTCCGTCGAGTTGTCCGCGTTCGGCACATGGGCCGGAGTCGCGTAGCACAACTCCCTTTACGCTCGAGGGACTTGGCCTGAATTGGGTGCGGACAGTTTGTCCGCGCACACCCGCCTCCAGAGTGGAATGGTCCTCTCACACTCAGTTGTGAGGGGGCCTTTCCTATGTCGGACGCGATCCCGACCACTCGACTGCCAAGGTGGATGCCTCTCGGCAGCGAGCCGGAGTTGTGTCCCGCCGGCACGTGGTGGGACGCCATCCGTGCACCCGAACATCTGGGCCGCAGGGCCGTAGAACTCATCGAGGAGCAAGGGCTCCCTGTGGGCTCCGTCGTCCTCGACGACGGCGGCCGTGAGCCGCGCATGTACTTCCTGACGCCGGTCGGCACCGCTGAACGGTGGGAGGAACAGGAAACTGTCGCGTTGGGACCGTCCTGCCACGTCCTGGTCCCGTCGGCGAACCGGACGTCCGGCCCCGGTCTCCACTGGTACCGGCTGCCCACCGGCCCCCGTGCCGTGATCTCACCTGACGGGCTTCACCGCGCCCTGATCAAGGCGCGCCGGGAGCGCGAAGGCCCCCATTAGGACTCGCTCTGCGGCCTGAACTCCTCCCCGTGGGAGCTGCCGCAGAGCGGCTAGGCGCCGCCCCACCCACTCCCCGTGGGGCGGCACCCGCCGGTCTCCGGCGGATGCAAGTGATTGTTCCAGCACGTCCGACACACAGAGAGGATCAACCGTGCCTCAAGCCAGGCGAGAGAAGAAGGATCACCTGATCTACGCGGACGTCGTGGACTCCAAGTCCAAGGCGGGCGTATGGATGGGTGAGCGGGCCTCCTTCCAGGAGAAGCAGGGCCGCATCATCGAGGCGCTCAAGGAGCAGACCGACTGGGTCGAGCTGAAGGACGCGATCATGGTCATCGGCACCGACCCGGCCGGCATCACGGTCATCGCCCCCAACCCGACCCTGCCCGGCGTGATCGTCCTCGCCGACGGTGGCTCCCCGGCCACCTCCGCGAAGCTCCAGGCCACCGCCGAGGACAAGGTCCGCGAGGTCATGGCCGAGCTCGGCATCGCCGAAGAGGAAACGGCGGCCTGACCAACATGGCCGTCCCCCGGATGCTGTGGGGGAAGTACTTCCAGTACGAGCGGGACGGGGAAGCAGTTCTCCTCGACCCGGTCGGGCTGGACAGTGTGTTCATCGACTCCGGCGAGGTCCACGACCTCGCCGGGGTCCCCCCGACCGCGACTCATGAAGCCCTCGCAGGGCTCGGCTTCACCTCCGACGGCCCCGTGGCCGACCGGCGAGAAGCACTCCGTAACCGTCTTCGACTCCTTGGCCTCGACGCCACACCTGACCGCATCAGTGGTCTGCGCGTAGTGCTCACCGACCGCTGCAACATGGCCTGCACTTACTGCTTCGTCGATACGAACACCGGCAAGCCGGACATGACGAAGGAGGAGCTGTCGGAGGGCCTGGAGTTCCTGTTCGAGCAGAACGCCGGCCAGGAAGAGGTGTCCATCCAGTGGTTCGGCGGCGAGCCGACGATCCGCTTCGACCTCATGCAGTACGGCGACCGGCTCGCAGACACCCTCGCCGACCGCTACGACGTGGCAAGGGTCCGGCGCACGGTCGTCACCAACGGGGCCCGTCTGACCGACGAAGCCCTCGACCACTTCGTCGCGTACGAGTACGGGGTCGGCATCTCCATCGACGGCCCCCCGGGCATCAATTCCGCCCACCGCCTCCTGCTCGGCGGACAGCCCGCAGACGACCGCATCCGCCGCAACGTCGCCCGATTCGTCGAGGCGGAGGGGCTGCACGTGGGCTGCAACCTCACCCCAACGGCCGCGAACATTGGGCGCTTGGCCGAAACTGTCCGGTGGATCATCGATGACCTCGGGCTGAAGTTCATCTACGTCAACACTCCCATCCCGACTGCGGGCCGCTGGCAGGTAAAGGGCGCCGACCTGGCTCAGGAGCTGTACGAGGCCCGGCTGGCCGCCCTGGGTCGCGGCGGAATGCTGTTCTCTGTCCTCGACCGCGCCTTCCAGGCTCTCGACACCCGACGGCCGATGCTGTTCGACCACATGCAGGGGGACCGCAGTCTGAACGCCGCCCTGCTGCCCGGCAACCGGGTCAGCCTGTGCGACATCAACTTCACCGAGCCGTCGTTCCTGCACACCCTGGACGAATTGCGGGCCGATCCCGGCCGCCTGGCTGGTGTGGCGAAAAACGTCGCACCCATTCCCGAGTGCGGGAACTGCCCGGCGCTCGCCATCTGCGGCGGCCCCTCCCGCAACGAGCAGGCCCTCGTCGGAGGCACCAGCCCTGATCCCGAGATGTGCGCGTTCTACACGAGCACCGTGGAGATCGCCGTGTGGGACAACACGGGGGTGCAATGAGCGTCAAAGTCCGTACGGCGCTGGTCTCCACGGCCGGGCACTGCAAGGTGGCCTGCGGCTTCTGCTTCCGCGCTGACCGTGCTCACGGCTTCCTCGACACCGCGACGTACACACGCACACTGTCGCGGCTGCGGGAGGCCGGCGTAGAGGGCGTATGTCTGACGGGTGGCGAGCCCACCCATCATCCGCAGCTCAGGCAGCTTGTACGGCTGGCGCACCAATTCGGCATGTCGGTGTCGATGGTGACCTCGGCTCGCTCCGTGGCCGAGGTCATCGCCCTCTCCCACGTGACCCACCTACTGAGCAACGTGACCGTGTCCGCCGACTCGCAAGGAGCGATGCTGCTGGGACGCACCACCCGCACGGCGGCCTCGGGCATCGCCACGCTACGCGCCATCAGCACCGAGACGAAGATCCTCCACATCACCTGCTGGGGCCTGAGCGACGATGAGTGCCAGGAGCTGGCCGACCTCGTGTCCGAGGCAGGCGTGGAGGTCCAGTTCAGCCCCGTCGTCCTCGACGAGCGCGCCTTGCGCCGGGACGGCAAGTCGGTCCAGGACTATCTGGTACAGCAGCATCTGGACGCCGACGTGCTGAGCCGCTACTTCAACCTGTCCGATCGGTACCGGGCCTACCTCGGCGAGCTCCGGGACCTCCAACTGCCACCGACGGGGGGCGAGCGGTGGTCGTGCCGCTCGGCGTCCGCGTACGTGTCCGCGGACGGTCACATACGGCGCTGTCCCTACGGCCAGGCATCAGTCAGCGTCCATGCGCCTCGGGCCAGCATCAGACAGTTCCTGACCGATCCGGCGCAGGACCGCGTGACCCCGGACTGTGCTGCAATCTGCCGATCCTCCGCCGCATCCGACGACCGCACGGCGTCGTGCGCCACGCCGGCGTGAGTGGCGCTACGTACACGACTCCATGGACCGCCCTATGACGATCACGACACCGGACGACTTCACACATCGGTGGCGGCAACCACCGAACTTCTCCCTGGAGGTCGCCTTCGACTATACGTTCCTGCCCGCCATCGACGTCCTCGACCACATCCGCCGGGACGCGGAAGTGCGCTTCACGATCCTCGGGGACGACGATTGGCAGGTGCGCATGGACCGCACCGCCGCCTTCCGCACCGCCCCGCTCGAAGAGATCGTCACGTGGCCGTTCCGGCTGGTGCACTTCAACCTCAGCCGCTTCTACGACGACCTTCTGCACGGCTTCCAGGACGAGGTGATGATCCCCTGGCGCGCCCATCTGTCCGCCCAGGGTTTCACCTGGCAGCGCCTGGCTCCGATCCTCTTCCTGTCCACCGAAGGCGCGTCCTCGACGTACCACAACGACAACTCGCACGGCCTGGTCTGGCAGGTGCATGGCACCAAAACGTTCCACAGCTACCTCACACCCGACAAGCACCTCTCAGCCGAGGCCGCGGTGATCGGCGAGACGACGGGTGAGGAGCCGCCCGAGCATGACGCGGCCGACCGCCAGTCCGTCGTCATGCGGCCCGGCGACCAGTTGTGGAGCCATGCCCTGACCCCCCATTGGGTCACCACCGAGTCGTCGCTCGCCATGAGCGTCACCCTCTCCCACGGCGGCCTGTGCCACCAGGGGCACTTCTCCGAACGGGAGTTGGCGCTCCGGGCCTACTGGGACAAGAACCCTGCCGAGGCGTGGACGCATGACCTGCGCAGCGTCCGCTACTGAGACCGCGTCCCACGACACGAGGCATCGGCCCGTGTCGTGGGACGCGCCCATCAGCCGGTTACGGCGTGAGACGGTTCGGTCCGCGGAAGAGGAAGGTGGCCTCGCGGATCGACTCCAGACCGAGGAGCACCATCAGCACCCGGCCGAGGCCCATGCCAAGGCCGCCGTGCGGCGGGCAGCCGTACCGGAACGCGTTCAGGTAGTCCTGCAGCGGCTCGGGGCTCATGCCCTTCTCGGCGGCCTGCTTCAGCAGCACGTCGTACCGGTGCTCGCGCTGCGCGCCGGTGGTGACCTCCAGCCCCTTCCACAGAAGGTCGAAGCTCAGAGTCACACTCGGGTCGTCGGCCGGCCGCATGTGGTAGAAGGGCCGGATGCTCACCGGGTAGTGCGTGATGAACACGAACTCGTGGCCGGTGGCCTCCTGGATGTGGGCGCTGATGCTGCGCTCGCCCTCCGGGTCCAGGTCCTCCTTGATCCCTTCCGGGTCCCAGCCACCCTTTCGCAGGATCTCGTGCGCCTCGGCCATGGTGATGCGAGGGAAGGGCGTCGTCGGGACGGTGATCTCCACACCGAAGTGCTCTCGGATGGCCTCACCGTGGGTGTCGGCGACCTTCGCGATCGCGTGGGCGAGCATCTGCTCCTCGAACGCCATGACGTCCTCGACACCGTCGATCCAGGCGAGCTCGACGTCGACGCCGGTGAACTCGGTGGCGTGCCTGGAGGTGAACGATGGCTCGGCACGGAAGACGGGGCCGATCTCGAAGACCTTCTCGATGCCGGCCGAGATTGCCATCTGCTTGTAGAACTGCGGCGACTGCGCCAGGTAGGCGCTGCGGCCGAAGTAGCCGAGCTTGAAGACCTCCGCTCCGGATTCCGAGGCCGTCCCCATGAGCTTGGGGGTGTGCATCTCCGTGGCGCCCTGCGCGTAGGCGTACTCGCGCATCCCCTGTTCCAGGGTGGTCTGCACGGCGAACATCAGCTGCGTGGCGGTCCGACGGCGCACGTCCAGGAAGCGCCAGTCCAGCCGATGCTCAATGCCGGTGTGCTCGTCGATCGGCAGCGGCGTAGCGGCCAGGTTCAGGACCTCGACCGACTCAGGGACGAGCTCCAGGCCGCCGAGCTTGACCTGGGCGGCGTCCACGACGCGGCCGGTGATCTTGACTGCGGACTCGGGGGTGAGAGCTTCGAGCTGGGCCTCAAGCGGCCCGTCGTCACGCTTGTGGGTCACCTGCACCATGCCGGTGCTGTCCCGCACGATGACGAACTGCATCTTGCGCTGCAGGCGCAGGGTGTTTACCCACCCGCAGACAGTGACGGTACTGCCGACGTGTTCTCGCAGGTCAGAGACGTGTACGCGGCTTTGGATCATTGCGGTCCTCCGAAGGACGTCGTCATGATCCCTTGGGAGTGCGGGCGAGAAGGGCAACTCGCGGTGCCACCGCACTTTCGCCGCCACAGTGTGGCGGCCTCATTCGGGCCCGCTGACGGGGGCCAACCGGCGGGGCATTGGACCACCGAACGGGGTCGTTCCTCCCCGCGCTCAGGAGGGTCTTCGCCTCGGGGCGCGAGGCCGCCTTTCCAGCTTCCGGCGGCTCTCTCGGCTCGCGTGATCCCGGGCTACTCGTCTCCATCAACGCGTTGCCCAGCAGGATACGGATCTCACGGGCGCCGCCGCAATCAAGAACACACTTCTGAACGGGAGGAACGGCTGTGAGCGTGCCCGTGCGACGGGCGGTGGCCGCCGACGCCGGGGAGCTGGCCCGCCTACGCCAGCTATCGCTGACCTGCCCAGCGGTGCCTTGGAGCAGGCCCCGGGATGTACCGGACGGACCGTGGGTCCAGGAGTGCCAGCAGGTGTTCGCCGCCTTACTCCATGGCCCGGACACGGTCGCCGCGTTCGTGGTGGATGCGGCTCCAGGCCGCGTGGCGTCCTGTGCGGTGGGATTTCTTCTACCCCGGCTTCCTGGCCCAGGGAGCCGCAAGCCGTTCAACGGTGACATCAGCACCGTCGCCACCGATCCAGAGTTCCGCAGGCGGGGCTACGCCCGGGCAGTGGTGACGGCCCTCATGGACTGGATGGTCGTGCGCGGCTGCAAGCGCATCAGCCTCACGGCCAGCCCAGAGGGAGAGCCGCTCTATACGTCGCTCGGGTTCGTGTATGACGAACCTCGGATGACCTGGCGGGTCCAGTGATTGCCCGGCACCGGAGCGACCAGAGCGTCCCGCTCGATCAACACCCGGCGCGCGACGACGTCGCGCTGCGGCCGGCGGTGGAGGACGCCGCGATGGGCCGTTGGGAGGGGGCACGGGATCTGCTGGCGGCGACCGGCACGGACTGGGACCGCCGGATCTTCCGCCTTCAGGTACTGGCCGAGGCCGGAGCCCGCCTGCGGTTCGCCGACACCTGGGCAAGGGCCGAACCGCGCTCGCCACACGCACTCGCCCTTCTGGCCAACGTTCAGGCCCTTCGGTCCATGATCGTCGGGCCAGGCAGCAGCGGTCGGGGCCTGATGGAGGAAGCCTGGACCACCTGCCGTACGGCCCTGCAAACGTGGCCCGAGGACGTAGCGCCGCTGGTGGTGATGCTCGCGCTGCTACGTAGCCACGCCCCAAACCGCAAAACCCTGAACGCGGTGTGGGACGAGATCATCAAGCGCGACAGGTGGAATCGCGAGGCACACCACGAGGTCGTGACCTTCTTGCTCCCCCGCTACCACGGCGAGCAGGGCGAGGCGATGTGGTGGGCCGAGGAGCAGGCGACCATCGCCCCTCAAGGACTGCCGATCGCGGTTCTGCCACTCGTGGTGATCGCCGAGGCCCACCGGACCCGCCAGGAGCAGGACCGAGACGCCTACGGGCTCACGATCCATCCATGGGTCGACTGCCCACAGATCGACCACGTGCTGGAGGGTTGGTGGCGCTACCGCGCCCCGCGACCGCACGCCTGCTTCGCGGATGACGCCAACTACCTGGCTCACGCCCTGTCGTTCGCGAACCGTCACAGCGAGGCCCTGGAGGTCTTCGACGCGATCGGCCCGTACGCCACGCAGGTCCCCTGGTCGTACTGCGGACAAGCCCGCGACCTGTTCCTACGGCACCGCGCCTGGGCCTACAGCCCACCGCGGCGCCGACGCCGCTGAACCCTCGAAATACCCCACAAACCAACGAAGGACGGAATTCCTGTGCCCCTCGATGTCTCTCGCGTCTCTGACGAGGAACGCCTGAAGCAACTCGGCTACCAGCAGACGCTCTCCCGCTCCATGTCGGGCCGCGCCAACTTCGGCGTCAGCTTCACGATCATCTCCATCCTGTCCGGCTGCATGACCCTCTACGGCTACGGAATGAACACCGGCGGGCCAGCGGTGATCATGTGGGGCTGGCTGTTCGTCGGCTTCATGACGCTCTTCGTCGGGCTGTCCATGGCGGAGGTCTGCTCCTCCTACCCCACCAGCGCGGGCCTTTACTTCTGGGCGCACCGCATGGCGCCCGCGAGAACGGCCGCGGCGTGGGCGTGGTTCACCGGGTGGTTCAACACCCTGGGCCAGATAGCCGTGACCGCAGGCATCGACTTCGGCGCCGCCACCTTCCTCAACGCCTTGCTGGACCTGCAATTCGGCTACGCCGCCACGCCCGGCCACACCATCACGCTGTTCGGGATCATCCTCGCCCTGCACGGCGTACTGAACACCTTCGGCGTGCGCATCGTCGCCTTCCTCAACGAGGTGTCCATCTGGTGGCACATCCTCGGCGTCGTCGTCATCTGCGGCGCCCTGGTGCTCATCCCTGACCACCATCAGTCGACCAGCTTCGTATTCGGCGAGTTCGTCAACAACACCGGCTTCTCGTCGAGTGTCTACGTGGTGCTCATCGGACTGCTCATGGCCCAGTACACGTTCACCGGCTACGACGCCTCCGCCCACATGACCGAGGAGACCATCGACGCCTCCACCGCCGGCCCCAAGGGCATCGTCCGCTCGATCCTCGTCTCCCTCGCCGCCGGCTTCGTCCTGCTGTTCGGCTTCACCTACGCCATTCACTCCTACTCGGGCGCGCTCGAGTCGACCACCGGGGTGCCACCGGCGCAGATCCTGATGGACGCCCTCGGCGCGGCGGCCGGCAAGTGGCTGCTGCTGGTCATCATCGTCGCCCAGCTCTTCTGCGGCATGGCCTCAGTGACCGCCAACTCCCGAATGATCTACGCCTTCTCCCGCGACGGCGCACTCCCGTTCTCCAAGACGTGGCACAAGCTCAACCCGGCCACTCGTACCCCCACGAACGCCGTCTGGCTCGCGACCGGTGGGGCCTTCGCGCTCGGCCTGCCCTATCTGTGGAACAGCACCGCGTACGCGGCCGTCACCTCTATCGCCACCATCGGGCTCTACATCGCCTACGTGATCCCCACCTTCCTCCGGCTGCGCCAGGGCGACAGGTTCGAGCGCGGCCCCTGGCACCTCGGCTCCTGGTCCACCGTCGTCGGCACGGTCGCCATCGCATGGGTCTTGGTGATCACCGTGCTGTTCATGCTGCCGCAGACGTCCCCGATCACCGCGCGCACCTTCAACTACGCGCCCGTCGCGGTCGGCGTCGTCGTGGCCTTCTGCGGTGCCTGGTGGCTGGTCTCGGCCCGTAAGTGGTTCCTCAACCCGGCGCACTCCCGCCGCTCTGGTCTCAGCCGGGAAGCTCGCGGACAGGAGGCTCACCGCCGATAGACTCCCTCCGACAACCCGGGCCCCCAGCGTCGCGGTCAGCTCGTACAAGTGGTTGTGCGCAGCGTGCGGGCACGAGAGACGGTCTTGAAGCGGATGCACACCGCGACGCTCAGCCATCTGGTCACACACGACTGGCCCGTAAATGATCTCCGAATGTGAGTTGGCTGCGTTTCACAGGCGCGGGAAGCGTTCGAAGTCATGCCACCCTCGGCTCACCACCGTGCCACCCCTCGTCTGAGGATCTGCCGAGGCACCCGGCCCTGTTGCTAACGCGGACCAATGGCTGGGTCTATCCCCCGCTTGCCCGCGTGCCGATGGGTCCCTCAAGGTAGCGATCGGCACGCGGGCAGCAACGTTCCCGCCACTCACGGAGTGCCGCCACGCCGATATCCGGCCCACAAGCGTCCGCCGGCCCGAGCCAGGACATCGTCGACCTCGCCGACAAGGCGTCAGGCAGGCGGGGATTGAGTCCAGGTGCTGCGGCTTCGAGGCGGCGCGCCAGCCACGTGTTCGCTGCGCTGCCCGCAGCCCTCCGGAGCTCTTCGACGGGTCTCCGGCGCGGCACACTAAAAGTCGTACACCGCAAAGTCGGCGATCGAGCGGTACCCGAGCCGCTGGTAGAGGCCGTTGCTAGTAGGGTTGGCCAGATCCGCGAACAGCAGCACCTCCTCCGCGCCCGAGGCCAGCGCGGCCCGGCTCACCTCGACCGTCGCGGCGCCCCCGTAGCCACGGCCGCGCAGGTGGGCCGGGGTGTAAACGGGTGCCACCCGGATCTGGCCGGCGACCATCGGGGTCACACCCGCCATGGAAACGGGGGTGCCGTCCGGGGTCTCCCAGAACGTGACGCGTCCGTCGGCGATGCGCGTGTCCGCCCAAGAGCTGTTGTCCGCAGAGGGGGTTCCTCCGATGGCGGTAACGAACTCGCGGTGCCACAGCATGAGTTGCTCGCGGTCCTCCTCGCCCGCGACTCGCCCCCGGCCCTCAGGGAACGGCTCCGGCGGTGTGAGCGTGCCCAGGCGGTACAGACGCTCCTGCTCGTGCAGCGTCGGTCTCGCGCCCGTGTGCCGCTGCCAAGCCTCGGCGAAGGAGGCGGCGGTGTCGTGGTCCGCGTTGACGCCGGGGAGGGGGTGGCCGAGGCCGGCTAGGTGGGCGGCGAGGCTGTCGGCCTCTTCGGGAGTGAGGGGGGTGACGGTCAGGCGGCGGGGCGGGGTACGGAAGAAGGTCGCGCGGACCTCGCCCGCCCGCTCCAGCACGCCGAAGATGGGGGCTTCGGAGCCATACGCGTCCGTCCCGCGCTTACGTAGTGCCTCGGTCACCGTCAGTGGGACGGTGTGCAGGGCGGGGCGCGAGTGCAGGAAGTCTCCGGCTTGAGCGAGAAAGTCGTCGAGGTCTTCGGTGAGGTGCCAGTCATCCGGACTCATGCCTCATGATCCCTCGTACCGTCGGCGTGCGCCCGTGGGTTTCCGCTGGGCGAGGCGACAGGGCCTAGCGTGCCGCGCAGAAGCCACTCGCTGGCCCGGCGGACTGACTGTCCCCCAGCCGCCACCTGAGCCGCCGCCAGTAGCCTTTCTCTCATGACCAGTTCACACTCTGGCCGGTATCCCGGTGAGTCGTTTGCTCGTCCAAGCTATCGGCTGCACACCCTTGGATGGCGAGCGTTCGAGGATCTCGCCTTGGCCATCATGAGAGAGATCCTGGGGCCGACAGTGGTGAGCTTCGCCGAAGGCAGCGACGGCGGACGTGATGGCGCCTTCTATGGGGATTGGGATCCGGACCCCAAGACGCCGGCTCCATTCGGGGGCACGGGTGCCAGCAGACTAAAAGGCCCTTTTGTTATCCAATGCAAGTTTGTTCAGAACGAGTCGGACACGCTCAAACCCTCAGACGTCACCGGCGAAGTGAAGAAGGTCAGCAGACTGGCGGCAGATCAAATCTGCTCAACTTATGTGCTCATGACTAATGCGCGCGTCACAGCAGACAGCGAGAGAGTGATGCGGGACATGTTTCAGGCTGCTGGAGCCAAGGACGTCCTCGTGTTGAGCGGGACTTGGATACAGGAAATGATCACCAGCAGTGTGAGCCTGCGCAGGCATCTTCCTCGGATGTACGGGCTGGGTGACTTGACTCAGATTCTTGATGAAAGACGGTACAGCCAAGCCCACGCTTTCCTATCACGCCTCGGCGACGAGAGCCTAGCCACGTTCGTGCGAACCAAATTCTACGCACAGGCCATGGACTATCTGGATAATCATGGGTTCGCCATCCTTGTCGGTGGGGCGGGTTCTGGGAAGTCGATCACTGCGGCTGCTCTTGCCATCGGTGCAGTGGATGCTTACGGGAGTGCCGTCATTAGGGTTGACGCACCTGAGGAATTCCGGGACGCGTGGAACCCGCACGAGCCAGACCAGCTCTTCTGGGTTGACGACGCGTTCGGCGTCTTTAGGTTCGATGCCCGGTCTACCGAGAAGTGGGTTCGCAATTCCGGGCTGATGCGAACTGCGATCAAGAACGGTGCACGTTTTGTCTTCACTAGCCGCGATTACATCCTTGAAGCCGCACGGGGCGAGTTCAAGGGGACCGCAAGGGAACTCATCGATCGCCGGGTGGACCTGTCTCCCCATGGCCTGACGGTGAGAGAAAGGGAGCAGATTCTCTACAATCACCTACGGCACGGAGACCAGCCCAAGAGCTTTCTCACAGAAATCAAGGGCCATCTGCACGTCGCGGCTCGATCCACATCCTTCACTCCCGAGCAAGCCAGGAGACTGGGCAGCATCTACTTGTCATCCGGACTTGAGAGTGGATCGGAGCGGCAACTGCTGGAATTCTTCGAGAATCCCATTGACCATCTCTGTGAGGTACTCAGAGGACTGGATCAAGATTCGCTTTCGGCGTTGTGCCTGGTGTACATGGCCGGCGCAGGCTTGAAGTCACCTATCGCCTTCACCTCGCGGGAGGTAGAAGCACTGGATCTCATAGGGGGAACCAAGGCCGGAGTGACTCGGGCCCTCGGCCGCTTGAGCGGGTCGTTCCTCCTTAGGGTCGACACTCAGACCAGTCCACGATGGAAGTTCTACCATCCCAGTTTGGCGCACGCCCTGGCGAAACACATCGGCCAGAACACCGAGTTGGTCGAGATCTTTATCTCCGGACTGACCGAAAGAGCACTGTTCACCATGGTCGACTGTGGCGGCCAACAAGACGTCTCACGCGAGACCGTCGTGATCCCGGAGGTGTGCTACGACCTCCTCATCAACCGAATCTCGGAACTTCAGGACACTCGTCTTCTCTGCGAGTCGCCGGAATTTGCCGAGTTCCTCTCGTCATGCTGCAGCCCCGCCTTCCTACTGAGGCTTGCAGAGTTGAGAGGAGACATCATCGAGAAGTTCACCAGTGTAGACACGCTTCACTTCGGGGCCAGTGGCATCAAGCTCTTGGCTCGCCTATGGAAAGCCGGGCTCCTGTTGGATAAGGAACGGAGGTCTGCCGTTGTCAAAATCATAGAGAGCGCCGCATCCCTCCCCATCGATCTTGAGGTCGACTTCGACTGGGCAAAGACATCCGCAACCAGTGAACTCACCACATCAGATGAGTACCAAGAACTCCGAGAGCGAGTCTTCCGCGACGTCATCCCCGAACTAGCGGACGTGATCGAGGACCCGGGAAGCACCATCGAATGGGAATCCGAAGAAGACTGGCTCTACATTGCGCGACACTACGAGGCCGCTGTGCACGCATACCGCGCCGCCTACGAGGACCACCCCGATGCTTCCGCTGAGCTCTCGTACACCGAAGACGTACTCCGCACCTACCTGTACTCGTCTCCCCTGTGCGGTGGGGGCTTCGAAGAGGAGGAGAGCGAAGAGGCACGCGGCGAGGGCACTGGGAGCCGGAGCATCTTCGACGACCTGGACTCCGTCTAAGCGCGGGGGCGACCCGACACCACGTACCCACAGAGAAGTACATCGCCCCCAGCTGTAGACGTCCCCGTCGCTGGCCGCCGGTCGCCTTCCCGAGTTCCCGAGTTCCCGAGTTCCCGAGTTCCCGCCAAGCCTAGGAGCGCCCGACGTTACCCTCCGCGTGTCCCCCAGTTATGCAAGGGCGTGAGCATGGAGCAGCAGGCATGGAACAGCGACCGCAGACTCACCGCGATCAGCCGCACAAGCCTCTCCGTGCCTGCCCGACAGGCTGTGATCGACAGGCAGGTACTTCCCGGACGTACCGTCCTTGACTACGGTTGCGGCCGCGGTGGTGACGTGCGCACCCTTCAGCAGCTGGACTACCGCGCCGTTGGCTGGGATCCGTTCTACCTACCGGAGACGAGGCTGGAGCCCGCGGACGTTGTTCTTCTTACCTACGTCCTCAACGTCATCGAAGATCCGCAGGAGCGGCGAAAGACGCTGAAGGCAGCGTGGGAACTGGCGGGAACAGTCCTGGTCGCCTCAGCACGACTTACCTGGGAGAAGTCGAAGGTCCGCGGTGAGGCGTTCGGTGACGGCCTGCTCACCAGCCGGCAAACGTTCCAGCACCTCTTCGGGGCGAGCGAACTGCGCAACTACGTCGAAGGAGTAACGGGCGTACGGACTGTCTCCGCGGCGCCAGGGATTGTCTACGCCTTCAAGGATGAGACGGCGCGGCTGAGCTACCTCGCTCAACGGATCGTTCCCGACGCGGAGTGGCTCGCCTCCGAAGACACGACCTCGGCGATCGCCGCAGTGGTCGACCACGTGGAACGGCGCGGGCGCCTTCCCCGTATGGAGGAAGTACCCCAGCCGATGGCTGAGCTTCTCGGCCACCTACGCCCCAATGAACTGCGACGCCTTGTCCGGGACTCCGCCGAGCAAGCCAAGGTCGAGGAGGGCCGCAAGCGGACCACGCTCAATACGCTGCTCTTCCTGGCCGTCGAACTCTTCAACGGCCGCGGCCCTTTCAGCAGCCTCCCCCTGAGTGTCCAGCTCGACGTCCGTGCCTTCTTCACCTCCTACAAGGAGGCATGCCAGCGATCCGACCGTCTTCTGCTGAAACTTCGCGACGACGCGTACCTCCGCGGAGCCATGAACGCCTCCGCGGTCGGGAAGCTGACCCCGACCGCGTTGTACGTGCACCAGCGCGCCCTCGACCGCATGCCCACGATCCTGCGCCTGTACGAGCACTGCGCCTCGATCGCGGCCGGCCGCCCACAGGATTGGACCGTGGCCAAGCTGCGTCACCAGGGACGGGCCGTGAGCTGGTTGGACTACCCCGACTTCGACAGCGACCCGCACCCGCGGATCCTGTCGTCGTACCAGGTAGATCTGAAAACGCTCGAGACCTCCCACACCTCGTACTCCGAATCCAAGAACCGGCCGCTACTGCACCGCAAGCACGAGTTCCTGGCTGCCGACGATCCGGACGTCGAGCGTTACAAACGACTCACGGCAGCAGAGGTGAAGGCGGGGCTGTACGAGCACCCTCACCTCATCGGTACGGAGGACGGCTGGGAAGCCGAGCTTCTCCGCTGTGGGCGCGAGTTGCGGGGACATCGTCTGGTCCGGCGGGCACCGCATGAACGATCAAGCTGAGTCCGGCTGCAAGCGCATGATCGCATTTGCCAGCTCGGTGGGTTCCAGGTCCGTCGTCTGGCTGGGGAACCACGACAGGCGGAGCCCGTTGGAAGCCACTTCTTCAGGCAGGCCCATGGCGGTTAGGACGTGGCTGGGGGTGTAGGAGGCGCTCGTGCAGGCGGAGCCCGTCGCTACGGCGACCTGGTCCTTCAGCATCACGATGAGCGCCTCGGCGTCCACGCCGTCGAAGGTCAGGTTGAGGATGTGAGGGACCATGTGGTCTTGGTCACCGTTGATACGGAAGCGGGTCTTCGCGAGTGCGTCCAGGAGGCGAGCACGGAAGGCAGCCGCTTCCTTGTTCCACTGGGCGTGTTCCTTGTGGAAGATCTTCGCCGCTTCCGCCAATCCCATGATCAACGGAACCGGGAGGGTACCCGGCCGCAGTTTCCGCTCCTGACCGCCGCCGAACATGATCGGCTTGAGGGGCAGGGTGTCCCAGCCGCGGTGGCGAGCCAGGAGCATCCCGACGCCCTTGGGTCCGCCGATCTTGTGCCCGCTGACGCTGATCATGTCGATCGGCGCCGTGAGGTCCTGCGTCAGCTTCCCGTAGCCCTGTGCGGCATCCACGTGCATGTATGTGGAGGTCTCACGCAGCTTGTGAGCGAGCTCGGCGACAGGCTGCACGACCCCTGTCTCATTGTTGACGTGCATGAGCGATACCAGCAGGGTGTCCGGACGCAAGCGTTCCATCACGGCGTCGGCGCTGACGCGTCCTGACGGGCCGGGTTCGATGAAGTCGACCTCGAAGCCCCGTGTCTGCAGGTACTCAAGAGGCTCGATGACCGCTTTGTGCTCAATTGCCGAGGTGATGATGTGACGTCGGCCAGTCTCTTCACCATGGGGGGCCAGACCCAGCAGGGCGATGTTGTTGCTCTCGGTCGCGCCGCTGGTAAAGATCAGCTCGTCCACCTCGGCATTAAACGTGCCGGCCAGGTACTGACGCGCCTGCTGCACGGCACGCTTCGCCCGGGAGCCGTACTCGTGGGTGCGACTGCCTGCGTTACCGAACTCCTCAGTCATCCAGTGCAGGACAACCTCGGCCACGCGCGGGTCCACGCGCGTGGTCGCTGCCGCGTCGAGATACGTCACCACTAGCCCCACCACACCTCTGTGCGTTATTCCTGCATACCCTGTACGTCTAATCCCTGACGTACAAGTACGATACCGTTGCGTAGGTGGGATCACAGTCACCTTCGCAGCTCGCAGACGCCGCTACCTCCTCAGGCTTCGAGTACATCTTTCCAGCCATCCGAGGGGTCCAGGCGGGGCGCGAGTTCTACGTGTCCATGTGTCCGCTTCGTCTCATCCCGAAGATCTTCCTGTTCGATGAGGACGAGCTGGCCCCTGAAGTCCGCGCGCAACGGGTGCTGAACAAGGGGAGACTCCCAGCCCTCACTCGGTACATCGTGGACAATCCGGACGATTATGTCTTTAGTGCGCTGACGGCGTCCGTGGACGGCGAGATGCACTTCGAGAGCATCTCTGACTCCGGTGTGGGGATGCGCGCAGGGCAGATCCGCATCCCCATGGCCGCTCGCTTCCTCATCAACGACGGCCAGCACCGTCGAGCTGCGATCGAACAGGCACTGAAGGAGAACCCGGATCTCGGCGAAGAGACCATCGCCGTCGTCTTCTTCCACGATGCCGGCCTCGCCCGCTGCCAGCAGATGTTCGCCGACCTCAACCGTCACGCCGTTCGCCCGGCCCGGTCCATCGGCGTGCTCTATGACCACCGAGACGACCTGGCCATCATCACCAGACTGCTTGCCATGAAGTCGCCCGTCTTCAAGGGACACGTGGAGATGGAGAACAGCACTCTCTCCCAACGGTCCCGCAAGCTGTTCACTCTCAGTGCTGTCTATTACGCAACTCAGTCTCTTCTTCAGGGACTTGAGGTTAAGAAGGAGCAGGCGCAGACACTCGCTGAGCAGTACTGGGAGGCCATTGACGCGGTCATCCCGGAATGGTCTCTGGTCCGCCGCCGCGAGTTGACGGCGCCCGAGGTTCGTCGTGACTTCATCCATAGCCATGGCATCGCACTGCATGCCCTAGGCAGGATCGGTAACACCTTCCTGAGGAACGCACATTCTCCCAAGGCGTGGAAGCCGAAGTTGGCCCGCTTGAAGTCCGTGGACTGGACGCGCAGCAACACCGACTGGGAAGGCCGAGCACTCGTGGGTGGCCGCGTGTCGAAGAGCCACCAGAACCTGACTTTGACTGTGAACTACCTCCGACACCACATGGACCTTCGGCTCAGCCCCGAAGAACAGCGTGTAGAGGACGCATACGCACGAGGAGATGCATGAGCACCGTGGCACGTCCCGTGGCCTTCCAGGGCCGGGGCCTTTCCGAGGTCGTGAACGAGCTGACCGATGAAGTACGTGAGCTCTACACCGCGGACGAGGTGCCTTGGGTCATCGGCTACAGCGGTGGAAAGGATTCCACCGCCGTCCTTCAACTCGTATGGCTTGCTCTGCAAGGACTGCCGGCCGAGCAGCGCACCAAGCCAGTACATGTGATCAGTACTGACACGCTGGTAGAAAACCCCATCGTTGCTGCCTGGGTGTCGCAATCGCTTGAGACGATGAAGAAGGCCGCGGCCGAGCAGAACCTGCCGATCGAACCGCACCGGCTCACCCCCAAGGTGGAGGACACCTTCTGGGTCAACTTGATTGGCCGCGGATACCCGGCCCCTCGGCCGAAGTTCCGTTGGTGCACTGAGCGCATGAAGATCAAGCCATCGAACCGCTTCATCCGCCAGGTTGTGCGCCGTCATGGTGAAGCCATTCTCGTCCTCGGTATCCGCAAGGCTGAAAGTCAGGCCCGCGCCCGAGCCATGGCAAAGCATGAGAAGCGGCGCGTGCGCGACCGCCTGTCTCCTAACGGCAACCTCCCAAACTCGCTCGTGTACAGCCCTATCGAGGACTGGACCAACGACGAGGTCTGGGCGTTCCTCATGCAGAAGGCCAATCCTTGGGGTTACAAGAACAAGGACCTGCTCACCATGTACCAGGGGGCATCCAGCGACTCCGAATGTCCGCTGGTTGTGGACGACACCACCCCGTCCTGCGGTGACAGCCGGTTCGGCTGCTGGACATGCACGCTTGTGGACCAGGACAAGTCCATGACTGCCATGATCCAGAACGACCCCGAGCAGAAGAAGTGGATGCGTCCA
Organism: Streptomyces sp. CB03238; assembly: GCF_002099185.1. Lineage (NCBI taxonomy): Bacteria > Bacillati > Actinomycetota > Actinomycetes > Kitasatosporales > Streptomycetaceae > Streptomyces > Streptomyces sp. CB03238. The sequence goes on from NZ_NBCN01000046.1 coordinate 19,828, forward strand.
CTCCTCTCTCTGCGTAACGAGCTGGACGACGTGTCGAAGGAGAAGGAGACACGGGACTTCCGGCGGATGAACGGGCGCGTGCAGCTGTTCAACGACCGCATCATCCAGGGCCCCTACACCCAGAAGGCTCGCGAGGACTGGCTGCGGAAGCTGCTTCGCGCCCAGGCGCACGTCCGTAGGGAAGGTCCCGAGGAAGCCCGCAACATCGAGCTGATCACGATGGAAGAGCTGCACGAAATCCGTCGGATCTGGGTGTTCAAGAAGCACGAGGTAGAAGACATCCTCCCGCGGATCTACGAGGAAGAGACCGGCGAGAAGTTCCCTGGGCAAGACCTTGAGGAGAGCCTGGTCATCCGCGCCAACGAGATCGACCTCCTCCGCAAGATCTGCGGCGACGACGAAATCCACTTCACCATGGTCCGTGAACTACTGGCTGTTGAACGTGAATACAGGACCAAGACGCGGCGCAAGGGTCTTTACGAGGCGCTTGAGAAGGTGATCGAGAAGGGGTTCTACGAGAGCAAAGAGGACGCGCTGGAGTTCGCGCAGCTTAAGCAAGCCATGCACGAGAGTGGCGTCCGACCTGAGACCACAGACCAGCACCAGGCCCCAACTTTGGACGAAGAGTAAAACGATGCTCCTGCACAACATCACGCTGCGCGACTTTGGGGCTTACCAAGGCGAGCAGCGGCTCGACCTACGCACAGAGCCCGGGCGCCCCATCGTCCTCATCGGTGGGCTGAATGGCTGTGGCAAGACCACGCTTCTCGATGCCATCCAGCTCGTACTCTACGGACCCAAAGCGGACTGCAGCGGCCGCGGCAATCGCCCTTACAACGACTACCTTCAGCAGTGCATCAACCGAGAGGCCGATCCCGCCGAAGGCGCATCCATCGCCTTGGAGTTCTCCATCACTGTGGAGGGGGAAGAGCACTACTATCGTGTCGTCAGAAATTGGTACTTCACCGGCAGTAAGACGCTACGTGAATTCCTGACTGTCTTGGTCGACGGCGAGTTCAGTCGCCCACTGACAGAGGGCTGGGCCGATCACGTTGAGACGATCCTTCCGCTCGACGTAGCCACGCTCTTCTTCTTCGACGGAGAGAAGATTGAGGAGCTTGCCGATCCACGAAGCGCAGCCAAGGTCATCGAGTCGGCCATTCACTCCCTCCTGGGTGTCAGCGCCGTAGAACGTCTGCGGCAACTCCTGAAAACCCTCCAGAACCGTCAGCGGCTGTCCGACGCCGATCAAGACGTTCTGGACAAGATCCGGAAGCAAGAACTGGAGTTGGAGCAGGCCACTCAGGCTGCATCTGATGCCCATCAGCTAATGGCGGCAGCCCGCTCGGAACTTCTCGTCCGCCAGAAGGAATTGGATGACGTCGAGTACAAGTTCGAGCGTGCTGGTGGTAAGGAGTACGAGCGCAGGAAGGAACTTGAGGCCGAGCGTAACCGCGTCAAGAATCAAGCGGTGGCTACGAACAAGGCTTTGATCTCTCTAGCCGAAGGACCGCTCCCGCTTCTACTCCTGCAGGATCAACTCGCCGGAGTCCGGAAGCAGGCGGAGCTGGAAAAGGAAGCCGATGATGCCTCGCGCTTCCTCGGAGTCCTGGAGGAACGCGACGAGTGGCTGCTCATGCAGGTCGCAGACGAGCTGCCCGCTAATGCCCGCTCCGCGCTTAAGAGGAAGCTCACTGGCGATCGCAAGAAGCGTGCGAGGGCCGCTGACCTTGAGCACAACCTCGGACTCCCTCACGACGCCTTGCTGCAGTTGTCGGCACTGGACCAGGCGCTGGCCAGTGACTCCGCCCGGGCCCGCGATCTGCTGAAGGAAGCTGCCGACATCGCGGAGCATCTCGAGGCTGCCCAACAGCAGGTAGACACCGTGCCTGACGACGAGTTCATCGGCGGGCTCGTTGAGGAGCGCCGGACCGCTATCGAGAGGATGGCGGTTGCACAGGCGCAGTTCCAGCGAGGAGAAACCCTGCACGCTGAAGCTGTCGCACGACGCCATAGGCTAGAGGATGAGCTTGACCGTGCTCATCGATCCCGCCGTGCGGCCGAGTGGCGTTCTGCGTGGCTCGAACGAGTGGTCAAGTACTCAGAGAAGACACGCGGCACCCTGGAACAGCTCGGGGACGACCTTCTCGCTCACCACATCGAGAACGTCGAAGCCGCCGTGTTGCACAGCTTCAACACGCTCATGCGCAAGCAGGGCCTCATCCGTGACATCCAAATCAACACGGACGACAAGTTCGCCCTTGTCCTCACCGGCCCGGATGGCGAAACCATCGACCCGGGCCGGTTGAGCGCCGGCGAACGCCAGCTGCTTGCCGTCTCCCTCCTGTGGGGCCTGGCCAAGACCGCCGGCAACCGGCTGCCGAGCGTCATCGACACGCCGCTCGGCCGTCTGGACAGCAAGCACCGGGAGCACCTCGTGGACCGCTACTTCCCCAAGGCTGGCCGCCAGGTGCTGCTCCTGTCCACGGACGAGGAGATCGACGAGAAGCTGCTCGGTCGCCTCAAGCCCTATCTCTCCCACACGTACACCCTCGTCCACGACGACAAGACCTTCACCACCACCGTCGAACCGGGCTACTGGTGGACCGCAGGAGCAGCGCATGTCGCTTGAGACCATCCGCCTCTCCCAGACGGCCAAGGACCAGCTCGTCTGGCTCAAGCGCCATACCGGCATCACACACTGGAATGTCCTGTGCCGCTGGGCTCTCGCACTGTCCCTGCGTGACGCTTCGACTCCGCTGGTTAAGGACATCGTCACCGACTCGAACGTCGAAATGAGCTGGAAGACGTTCGCTGGAGCGTACGGGGACGTATACCTCGCCTTGCTGAAACAGCGGTGCCTCGCAGACGGCGAAGAGCCCACAGACGAAGCCGTCTCCCGCACATTGATCATCCACATTCACCGCGGCGTCGGTTTCCTCCACGGGCGACGCGATCTGAGAAGCATCAGCGACTTCGTGTCGCTCGCGGTGGCTTGACAGACGAGGGGCCGGCGGCGACAACTACGTGTCGCCGCCGGCCCCTCATCCTGTCCGCGAGCCGTCAGCTGACCTCAGAGGACGTCCTTGATCTTCGTCAGGTACTGCTCGGTGAAGCTGCCCCACCACTTCCGCAGCTCCTTGTACTGGTCGACCGGCGTCTCATGCATGGACTCGGCCTTCGCGTACGCCACCAGGAGCAGGGTGATGGCTTCGATGGCTCGGCGAGCCGTTGCGGACACGTTGGGGCCGGTGCCCGTGCCGCCCTCATTCGACAGCAGCTGCAAGGGCTCGTACATCTCCTGGTAGAACACATGGCGCTGGTTCAGCCGGATGATCGTCTGATCCTTGAGGTGCGTGAGCTGAAAGAGATCATCTCCGGGCACATCCACCGTCTCGATGACGAACGGAAGCTCCTTGATCTCCTGCACGTAGGCGGCCTTCTCCTCCTCCGTCGTGTTCCGCCCAGCGTCCTTGGCCAGATTTTCGTACTCCCTCTCCTGCTGGGCCGGCGTGGGAACCTGCTTGACCCGGGCCTTCGGCATGGTGCGGTCCGCGTCCTTGAGGGCCTTCGTGATCGGGGCGTGCTCGCCGGACTTCACTGCGTCGTCGCGGTTGACCTCGCCCCATACGCGGTCGATCTCGTCCCGCGCCTTCGGGATGACGCTCTCCGCGATGGTCCGCAGGGTCCTGCGAAGCTCATCAGCGGGGACCGCCCCGCGCTTCACGTTGCGAACGCCCATCATGCGGTCGAGCTCCGGGGTGAAGTAGACCTCGAAGCCGATGTACCGGTCCTTGGTCTGGATCCCGGCGGGAAAGAGCTTGGCTACGGGGGTGTAACTGATCTCGCGGTCAAGCCGCATGAAGCTGATGGCGCCCTCGTTGTCCGGAATCCGCAGCCGCTTGGCGAAGGCGTCGCCGCCGGCGCCCTTGAAGCGCAGGATCTCGGGCGGTGCCAGAGCGATCACGACGCGGATCTTGTGATCGGTGCCCTGCACCTTGACCTCTTCGTTGAAGAAGACCTGACCGTGGAAGTGCCGGGCCTCAGCGCGTGATTCGCCGCCGGCGCGGGCGAGTTCCTCGGTGAGCACCTGGTCGGCCCAGGTGCCCTTCCGGAGGAAGGTCGGGTCGTGGGGCTTCAGGTCCGTGTGGTCGACGGTGATCCGGATGCCACCGCTCAGGAACTCCCGGAAGACCCGGGCCAGTTCCTTGTTCATCTCGTTGCGAATGTGGTCCGGAGTGCTCCGGCCATGGCCGTCGGAGACGCGGTCGATCTTCGACCACGTCACCATGGTGCCCGAGCCTTCCGGAAAGTAGACCTCAAGGTGGGCGGGCAGAGGCTCGTCATCGGGGGGGTAGATCCCGACCTTGTCGCCGCGCTTCTCGGCCTCGATGCCCTCTTCGAGGTCGAAGAACACGTGCCTGATCTGCTCGCTGCCCTCGACGCGGGACCAGGCGTCGATGCGCATGCCGACGCTGAGACCCGCGAGCTTCGCACCGACACCGAACTTCCCGATGGTCTTCTCGGACATGAACCTCTTGGAGAAGCCGAGCTGCAGATAGTGCTGCAGCGTCTCGTCGTCCATGCCCTCACCGTCATCGATGAAGGAGACCTGTGTGAGGGTCTTCTTGCGGCTCTTCATCGCTTCTTCGGTGATGATCTGGATGTGGTTCGCGCGGGCTTCGATGCTGTTGTCGATTACTTCCCCGACAGCCGACGGGAAGTTGTGGCCGGACTCGCGGAGGCTGAGAAGGGCCTGTCCGGAGAGGACGACCGGGATGATGTCCATGTCAGCGGTGGTCATGATGTGCTCCTGATGTCGGAAAGTCGTGGCCGAGGCAGAGCCCGGCTCAGGGCGCGTTCGATGGCCGTTTCAGGGCAGAAGGGGCAGCGGCGGCCCGTTCCGGCGGGGCTGGCGGGGTGTATCTGGTTTCGGATGGTGCGGCCCGCGGACCGGTATTGGTGGTACCAGTAGGACTCGATCGCATAGGCCTGGTGGGAGTTGCGGGCCGGAGCCACGACGAAGTGGGTTGCACGCCCGCGAAGTGGATGACGGGATAACCTCCGGCGGAGGCAGGTGTCCGACCGTCCCACGTACAGCGGGCGGGCACCTTCCGGCTCGTGCTCCATCAGTAGATAAGCCCCGATGGTCCCGGTCGGGACCTGCATGTTCACGACGCTCCGTGTGAACCGGAGAGCGACACGAGAGGTGCCTTCGTACGGCTCAGCTACCCGGACGTGATCGTTGGTGGACGTCGTCATGCGGCGTCGCTGATCAGCACCTTGGCGTGGATACGGAGGGCGCGTCGGGCACGCTCAACCGTGGCCACAGACACGCCAGTCTTCCTGGCGGAGTCAGGGACGGTCTCCATGTCGAGCATGCCCTGGAGGCAGCCGGGGCCGTGAGGACCAAGCGTCGCGGCGAAGGCGGTCAGCTCCCGGATGGTTTCGGTTGCGAGTGCACGCTCTTCGGGGGTGTCGTACGTGACCATCTCGATGACGAGCGAGCCGTCCGCTGCGGTAGTGGATACGCGGCGGCGAGCAGCGTCGGCCAGCGGCCGGCAAGCGGCACTCCGGCGAGCGTTGGCCTCCGAGCGGCGGATCGTCCGACGTGCGTCCCGGATGACGTTCCGGCACAGAAGGTCGGGATCTTCGGCCACACGCCTGTGGCCAAGTGTGAGGTTCAGAGCGGTGTCGAGAACGTCGAGGTACTCGCCGTCCCACGCCCTCGCCTTGTTCTTCCTGTACAGACGGCACATCGTCTCGACACGCACGTCGTTGATCTGGAGCATCATGCCCCTCCCCGGGTGCCCGGCTGCTATATGCCGGACCCACTCAGTTGTGACCCGCTCGCCCTTTGGCCGTCGTCGCCGTTCGGTCGACTTCGGCATGAGCAGGTGTTGAAACTGTAGAGCCCGCCACCGACAGTCGGCGGTGGAACGCTCACATCACCTAGGGGACAGCCCAACCGCACATCCCCTCACGGCAGTTGCTGGATCGTTCGGGTGTTCGCGGTCGACGCAGGTCAAGGGCAGGACGGGGAGCAGGCTTTGCGAGACTTGCGGTGGAGGTCGGCCCCAGCAGGTAGCGTTGGAGGCATCTTGGATCATGCTCTCTGGAGGCCCCTGCGTGAACGCTAAGACGATCACCTACACGTACCCAGCCCACATCACGCAGCAGACCCCGTCGGGCAAGCCCCTGGTCTTCTTCGCAGCGCCGGCTACGCAGATTGATCAGTGGGTCGGCGTGCCTCAGCGCAGTCGTCTCGACGATGAGGAAACCATTGGTTTCCAGCGGCAGGAGAGCAGGTCAAGGATCAGGGAGTTGTCCAGCTTCTATCACGATGAGCGCAACATCGTGCAGAACCCACTCCTGGCTGCTCCGCAGAGCGAGACCTCCGTCAGCTTCAAGCCTCTGGACGGCACTCCCGAGTTCGGCACGCTGGAGATCGTGAGCGAAGACTTCAGCGACACGTCGTTGCTGGAGCTGATGTCGCGAGTAGTTGCACGCCTCGAGTCGCGCATGCCGGAGCTGAAGAAGACCGCTCTGGACCAGGAGCGACTTTCGTCGATCATAGATCGGGCTCGAAAGGAGCACGGGCTCGACGCCGTTGGAGAAGAAGACGATGATGACGAAGAGGTAGCGGCGGAGGAGGCGGGGAACGGGGATGAGGCAGATGCAGCGAGCGTGCTCCTCACCGACGAGACTCACCTGATCGACTTCTACACAGAGCTCAAAGGGCGGATCAAGGTCCTCGAAGCCCTCGACGCGGACGTGAAGCCGAAGAAGATCCTCGGGTTCGACCGGGAAGCGATGATCAGCTACCTCAAGCCAATCATGCTCGTCGATGGACAGCACCGTCTGAAGGGCGCAGTGTTGGCCGCGGCGAGCCTGGCTGAGAGCCAGGACGGGGAGGCATTCCTCCTTGAGGCAGCAGAGAACGGCCTGGACCCTGCTCAGGCGAAGGCCGACTTCATCTCGGCACACGCTCGACGGCTTCCCGTCTCCCTCTTGCTCGACCCCAGCCCAAGCGAACACGTCTTCCAGTTCGTGGTCGTGAACCAGAAGGCCACGCCGATGGGCAAAGCCCTTCTGGGTACGATCGTGTCGACGAGCTTGAGTAAGGACGAGCTGGACCCGGTGGCACAGCGACTCAAGGATGCCGGCATCAAGCTGGACGACTCTCAGGCCATCGCCTACCTCACGCGGGCGGAAGAGAGCCCGTTCAAGAACTTCGTACAGACCGGTATCGCGGGAGACAACAGGACCCTGCTGCAGTGGCCGGTCCTCAAGGGACTCGTAGGGATCTTCCGAGAGCTGTCCGGGGGCAAGCTCTACGGACAGAAGACCGACTGGGCCCGGGTTTGGGGCAAGTACCATCTTGACGAAAGTGCGTTCGTCGCAGACTTCGACACTCACGACGAAAAGGTCGCGGCATGGGCCAGGCCTGACGGTCCCTGGCGGGACGTCTTCATCAGGTTCTACTCGAACATCAGGGACAAGTTCGGCGCCGACGATCCGGAGGCAAAGAACGCCTGGGGAACCACCCGCAGCAACCTGTACAACAAGATCAGCCTCACGATTCTGGCGGCTGACTACTTTGAATTCTTGCGCATGCAGAAGAAGACGCTCAACAGCCTCGACGATGTCGACTCCACCATGGAGGCGTGGCTCACGGACGTCAATTCTGCATACTTCAACCGACTTTGGAACGTCGAGAAGAAGGACACTCCACTCATCCGCAGGACTTGGAGTCGCCTCTGGTACGACTACCGTAGGAACCCCGAGTCCCTGCCCAAGGAGGGCGAGTACAACCCCGCTGCCGGGGCGTGATGCAGCCACAGGAGGTCGGCGAGTTTTTCGCCGAGATCAAGAAAGCCCTGGACAGTAACTGGTCAGACGAGGCCCTGAAGTCTCTCTCGAAATACACGGTGCCAGAGGTCGTATCTGGAAATCATGGATGGCTGCTGCGCGGAGACCTGTCAACAGTCTGGGGTCGCTGGTTCATCGAAAGTCTCGTTGACCTGGCTCCGTACGAACTGGACACCGAACTGAGTATCGGACACCTCCACGCCCCCATACTCGACTACTTCAACACCGTCAGCCCGCAAGTCCCCTTGGACGAGCGAAAGAAGTATGCACGCGTGCTGACGAAGTTTGCTTGGCAGTTGGTCTCAGCGCGGAGGAGGCGGAAGCGGTCCGCGGTCGGGCTTGCCACGCGCGAAGAGCTGTGGGCCATGGGACAGCCAGAACCTCGCTGCTACCTTTGCGGTTACCTGTTCGAAGACCATGCCCGAGATAAGTTCCTCGGCATCGCCCAAGATGAGCCGCCTATCCCACCGCTAGTTGATTTCACGCGTCCCCGAGGCATGCGCGCGAGTCAGCTGTGCATCGAGGTGGATCATGTAATCCCGGTTGCAGAGGGCGGGAAGACGTCCGTTGAGAATCTGCGCCTTGCCTGTGGCTGGTGCAACTCCGTGAAGAACAGATACACAAACATATACGACACGATTCCGTGGTCTGCTGGAATATTTGACCATCAGGCTCTGGGTCCCGTGACGCAGCCCCAGCCACTTTGGGTGTTGCGGACCGTGGCTACTCGTAGAAGGTGCGAATTCCCCGATGGCTGCACCGCCAAGATCGAGGACAGTGAACTCTTCGCCGGGCCTCGGAACCCCAACGGTGCGCTCACTCCGGTAAATCTGGCCGTATTCTGTGAGCAACACGATCCTTGGCGCCTCGACAGGTGGATCGGTCCCAAGCGCCTTGCTGCGTCCATCGCCAGCTAGAAACGTTCGGCATCCGAGTCACCTCAGATGACGGCCGCCCCCGCCAACCGGCCATGGAGCAGCCCGAGCTCGTTCCCGGGACCTAGCGGTAGCGGCGCGCAGGCGTCAGCCACGTCACCGCCATCGCCTCATCTGCGTCGCCCTCGTCTTCGGGGCCATCCGGGGCGGGGGCCTGGCGGACCTGTTCGATCTGCCGCTCGACCCCTCGAAGGTTCTCCTGCAGGTCCATCGTCACCACGCCGTCGACGGTTACCTTCAGCGGGTCGGCGAGCAGCTTCGCACGCCGCTCGCCCAGGACCTCGAGTGCGACCGCCCGGACCGACCGCAGCCGGAAGTACCGGCGCTCCAGGTCGGCCGGGTCGGTGTCCGGGCCGAGCTGCGCGAGTAGCCACGACCGCTGGAACTCGTCCACCAGGTTCACATCCCTCAATACGAGGCACGGCCCGGAGCCGGATGGGGAAACCGGCTACGGGCCGTACGCGTGAGCGTGTTACGCAGAGGACGAGCGAGTCCGCCGCGACGCCGACTTCTTCGTGCCGCCCCCGCCGGCCTCGCCCTGTCCCGAGTCCGGCTCGGCGCTGCCGGCAGTCGGGTCCGGCTCGCCGATAGCGATCGGCTCCGGATCGGCGTCGTCCTGCGTCGGGGCGTCCCAGGCGTCCGGGTTGGTGATCAGCTCGGCCACCTCCGGGGCCGGGCTCTCGCCCGGCAGCAGGATCAGCTCCTCCCGCGCGGTCGGGTCGTGTACGTAGACCGCGGCCTTCAGCCGCCCGCGGCCCGCCATCACAGGACCTTCGCCA